>CABSBA010000040.1 GCA_902475825.1 uncultured Collinsella sp.
GCTGCTGCATCGCGATGGCAAGGGAAGCGACGTCCTTATCATCGAGCGCGATGGCCTCGACCTTAAAACGAACGCGCGACTCGTCGGAGCCTTGAACGCGTGCCTCGATATGCTCAACCATCACGCGATCATCGCACTCTGCCGCGGCACGAGCGCACGAGGAAAGCGCTGCGAGTGTGACCTCGATATTGCGCTCCCCCGCCGGATGCACGCAGGACGGCTCGCGACGCGCGAACATCAGGCGGAAAAAACCGATGAGCACGCCAAGCGCCACGATAGCGGCGCACACCGTAACGACGACGCGAGGCATGGTGTCACGCAACAGCAGCATAAAGCGATACGTATACGGTCCCCAGAACTGGCAGACAAGCGTACCCAGCGCCACGATGGCGGCGGCAAGATACACGATCGCTAGGGCTCGTTTGAGTACGCGCACGCGCGCTCCCTTCAGGTTTCGGTCCACAGAATGCAAAACGGTTCGCATCATTATAAAAGGGCCGGGTCCGGTGCCATACGCACGCGGATCCGGCTCATCTACTCCACGAGGCTTGCATGCTCGCTTCATTATGCCCAGATATGCACGGCTTAACCCGTGCGGGCGCTACTCCTCCTCGAGGGCAGCGATGACCTCGTCGGTCATGTCCATGGTGCTGTAGACGTCCTGGACGTCGTCGAGCTCCTCAAGACGGTCGATGAGGCGCTGGACCTTCTTGGCGTCGGTACCGGAGACCTCGGTCGGAGTGGTCGGGACCATGGTGGTCTCGGAGCCCTTGACCTGGATGCCCTGCTCCTCGAGCGCCTTGGAGACAGCCATGACGTCGTTAGCAGCGGTCCAGACGATCCACTCCTCGCCGGCGTCCTCGTAGTCCTCGCCACCGGCCTCGGCGATGGCCATCATGAACTCATCCTCGTCACCGGCAGCACCGTTGGCGATCATGGTCTCCTTCTTGGCGTTCTCGTCCAGGATCTCCTTGGCGACGACGATCTGGCCCTTGCGCTCAAACTGGAAGGCGACGGAACCGGAGGTGCCCAGGTTGCCGCCAGCGTGGGAGAAGGCGGAACGGACATCAGCGGCGGTGCGGTTGCGGTTGTCGGTCAGGCAGTCAACGTAGACGGCGACACCGGCGGGACCGTAGCCCTCGTACACGATGTTCTCGTAGACGGCGGCATCGGCACCCGAACCGAAGGCCTTGTCGATAGCGGACTTGATCTTGTCCTTGGGCATGGACTGAGCCTTGGCCTTAGCAACGGCAGCGGCGAGGCTGGCGTTGTTCTCGGGCAGCGGGTCGCCGCCGAGACGGGCAGCAACGGTGATGTTGCGGCTCAGCTTGGAGAAGAGGGCGGAACGCTTGGCGTCCTGCGCGCCCTTACGATGCTTGGTTGTGGCCCACTTAGAGTGTCCGGACATACGTGTCTCCTATCGGTTTCGACCTAAAGCCCAGCGCAGATGCTCGGGCAATATAAACAAACGTCGTTATGATATACCTACCGGCCTGCAAGATAAACCCCAAAATGAAGGCGTCGTGATGATGCAGCCCCTTGGCACAAAGCAACCTGACCCCAATGCGCCAATCTTTGGTTAGGTCCACAGGCGGTCGCTGCGGGTGATCGTGGCGCCGATGGCGAAAGGCATGCATGCAATGACCGGGTACAGGTAGCGCATGTAGGTCGACCCGTTGCATGGACCAATCAGGCACACAGCGAGCACACCCAGCAGCGGTATCCAGATGGCCAGCGCGCGCCACGAATGGCGGCGCAACAGGTAGACCACCACGACGATCATGATCCACACGTAGGTGGCCGAGCTCATGGTGAGCGAGATAAACGGAATGCGCTGCACCGCCACGCGGTACAGGTTAATCAGGTGGTCGCACCAGCGCACGGCTTTGCTGTCGACCGGATGGAAGTCAAAGTACTTGAGGTTATCGGGCTTCGCCATGATCTCGGCACTGCGCGCCGTGCTGTAGACCCACGCATCGCGAGCGCTCGGATAGAAGTACCCGTAGTAGTTATTGACGAGCGCCGAGATATAGCACTCGGGATCCTTTTTGAACATCTGGGCCCACACCTCAAAATAGGCCTTGATGTCCTCCTGCGAGGCGTACTCGTTAAAGCAATTTTTGACGGCGTCCGACTTATCCGGGTTGTAACGGCGACCCAGATTCTCGTACTTGAGCACACGGTCGATCACAGCGCGCTCCTCATCGGTCACCAAGCCGTCGCAGGGAGCTTCCTCAACCGTGCCATCGTCTTTGACCTTGGGATTAACGCCCGAATTAAGGCCGTCGTGCTTTTGGACGAAGCGCGCCGTCTGCTGAAACGGAATCGAGAGGATCTCGCGCTTGGAGCCCGGCGTGATATCGTGCGCCGGCATAAAGACCTTGGTGAAGTACATATTGGAGACAAGGCAGAGCGCAAGCACCGCGAGCACGCCGACCCAGCGGAAGCGTGGCGTGGCGTACGAGGGCGTGACGCCAGACTGTTTGGCCACGCGACGGGCCCCATGCGCGTCCCAAGCGCAAAACGCCGCCGCAATCACGCAGGCCGCCAACGGAAAGACCAGGCCGCCATTGCGCAAAAACGTGGAACCCATGGCACCCAGCACGAGCAACAGCCAGTCGTGGCGTGCAAAGAGCACAGGCGCCTGTTCGCCCGCGCGCTTGGCATTGGCATCGCGACGGGGCAGGCCACATGCCACGAGCTTGACGGTCTGAACGAGCAGCACCAAAAACGCATCGGCAAACAGTACGTCTTTGGTCAGCAGCGCCGCATAGTTGGAGAACATCGGCATAAACGCAAAGAACAGCAAAGTGACGCCACGGACCGGCAGGCTCACGCCCAGCTTGCGCAGCGACGATATGGAATAGGCCATGCAGGCGGCCGTGATGACAAATTGGGCACAGGTGTAGATGGCTAGCCCCGCATTGGCGCTGTTGAATAGCGAAAGCCCCAGCTGCACACATGAGCCGATGATGGCCGTGTGCACCACCGGATGATGGCCGTTGAGCAGCACGTTGGGGTTAAGCAGGCGCAGGTAATCGCTCGTGCCGTTGGGGTAGTTGAACCATTGGCGGATCTGCGCGCCCGTATCTCCCATAAAGAGGCCGGGCAGCGAGGCGATAAGCGTGGGCGCCCAGGCAATCATGAGCACAAGAAACGGCCCGACAAAGGGATGGACCGAGAGCACGGCGTGGGCAACACGCCACACGCGACCAAAGTGGGTCTCCGAAAACGGAATGCGGCGGGAGCTCAACCAATCTAGACACTCAAAGGCGAGGTAGAAGGCAACGACCGCCAAGAGCATCCAGCCCACGCCGCCAATCCAGGCGCAGATAACGCGTGCTTTATCGCCCAGCACAATCTCGGCCGAATCGATGAGGTCGTAGCTGCGGCCAAACACCATGCAGACGGCAAAGAACAGCGACGGAAGGATCACCGAGGGACGCCAGGCGTCGCCGCGGCCAAAGAATACGTAGCGAAACGGCAGCGTAAGCAGGCAGGCAAGCGCAAGCAGCATGACCGCGTCGGTATGGCCGGCAAACGAGAGGAGCACCTCGTAGCACACGTACAGCATGCCCGAGGCTTTGGGGTCAATCGCCAAAACTGCGTTGCTCGACACCGGGGCGGGATCGATGGAAAACGCCGTGGTCGCCAACAGCGCAAGCAAAAATGCGATGAGCGTCTGCTTGGCGGGGTAGCGCTTAAACCAGACGATGCGGGCAGCGTCGCGCGCAGCCGTTGTGGAGAGGTCGGGATCCTTCACAGTCCGAAAGCCTTTCTAGAAACCTATCAAACTCGGCAAAACCACCACAAAGGTGCCTGTCCCCTTTGTGGTGGTCTTGGTTAGGCGTCGAGGTAGATGCGCTGGGGGCGATTGCGGTGTCGGGCGAAGATGATGAGCGCCAGGCCGGCGATCACGAGCGGCAAACTCAGCAGCTGACCCATGGTGATAATGCCTCCCAGCAGATAACCCAGCTGAGCATCGGGCACGCGCACGAACTCAACGAGAAAGCGGACGATGCCGTACCCCATCACGAACACGCCCATAAACGTACCCTGGGGCAGCAGCGGCTTTTTGCGGCTGAGCACCTGCAAAATACAGAAGAGCACGACGCCCTCTAGGAATGCCTCATAGAGCTGGGAAGGATGACGCGGCATATCGCCCGCGGTGCCGCCAAAGACCACACCCCAGGGCAGATCGGTCGGCTTACCCCACAGCTCACCGTTGACGAAGTTGGCGCAACGTCCCAGGCACAGGGCCAGCGGGGCGCCGATCACGGCAAGGTCGGCGACGGTCCATGCATCAAGCTTGTACATGCGGCACACGATGATGCCGCCCAAGATGCCGCCCACCAGGCCACCGTGGAAGCTCATGCCGCCCTCGTTGGTGGCAAAGATCTCGAGCGGGTGAGTCCAATAGTAGCCATCGCCGTAAAAGATGACGTAGAACAGGCGCGCGCCGATGATGAGGCCAAAGACCGCGCCGACCACGACGCTCGTCAGGTCATCGATCGTGATGTCGAAGCCCCAACGACGCTGCGTGCGGTACATAACAACCGCCGTGAGCAGGGCGCCGACCACATAGGCCAGACCGTACCAGTAGATCGTGATGGGGCCCGCCGAGATTGCAACGGGGTCAAGCATATGGTAGAGGTCGTTGAGCATATCGATCCCCCTGCTCCCTACATACAAATGCGGCCGCGGGCCTTGCGCTCGCAGCCGCATATTTGGGCGTGACGTCTATGCGGAGCATGTCGTCCGCAGCTTTCGCATCTTAGAACGGCGCGTACTCGTCGTACAGGTCCTCGGCCTCGCCGGAAGCATTGACCTGCTCGACGCGGGTAACGCCGGGCACATGCTCCTTCAGGATACGCTCGATACCCATGGAAAGGGTTAGCGAGCTCATGGGACAGCCGGCGCAAGCGCCCTGCAGTTCCAGCTTGACGACGCCCTCGTCATCGACGCCCACATACTCCATATCGCCGCCATCGGCCTGCAGGTTGGGGCGAATCTCTTCAAGAACCTTCTTAAGCAGCTCTTCGTTAACAGCCACAGGGGCTCCTTTCTCACAATAACGCGGGCACGCCCGCGGACAGAAGCTATGTTACTACAGCCATGTACCCGCTCACGAGCCGTCCATGCGCGCAGACGCGACTTTCACGAGTAGTCAATTTGGGACGGGGCTCTTTTGGCTGTTTTGCCGCCAGCTGGCGTTGGCACGCGCTACTGCCGAGCCTGTCCCCCGGTACCAATCTGGACATCGACGATGACCTGGCGGTAGCTGATGCCGCAGGAGTCGAGAATGCGGCGGCTGATACGGCCGTCATCGGTGTCGGCATACTTATTGTCCAGGTAGACGACCTCGCCCACGCCCACCTGCGCCAGGATCTTGGCGCAGTCGTGGCACGGGAATAGCGTGACGTAGACCGTGGAACCCTCAAGGTCTTTGAGCGAGCCGCGGTAGTTGAGCACGGCGTTGGCCTCGGCATGCACCACGTAGTTGTGCTTATCCTGCAGCGGGTCATCGCTCGTGCCCCACGGGAAAAAGTCGTCGTTGAGCGCCGAGGGCGTACCGTTGTAGCCCACCGAAAGAATGCGGTGGTTGGTGCTGGCGATGCACGCGCCCACCTGCGTATTGGGGTCCTTGCTGCGGCGCTGCGCGGCGATGGCCACGCTCATAAAGAACTCGTCCCAGCTAATAACGTCGCGGCGCTTGCCCGACGCAGTTTGATGAAGATCGTCCGACATGGCAGACACCTCCGAAATCGCAATAGTTTGACCCATTGTAGCAGGCGAAAGGTGGGGCTGTTTCCTCTCCCGCCGACGTTCTCGGCTTTATGCGCGACGTGGCTTTTGGTTGATGCGGTACAGCTCGGCGAGACCCCGCAGCGTCAGTGCGTCGTCTACCGTCAGGCTGTGGCCGACCAACGCCGCGAGCGCCTCGGCATCGTCGCCGGTGATGACAATGGGCACGCTGCCCTCCCCCGCCGCCTTGGTCGCGCGCATCTCGGCAAGCACCATGTCGAGCATGCCGTCGATGCGGGCTACCTCGCCCAAGACCACGCCCGAGCGCATGGCCTCGCGCGTGTTGCGACCGATCACATGCGTGGGCGCCGAGGGCTCGACCTGCGGCAGGCGCGCCGCAGCGGCCGAAAGCGAGCGGGCGCCAAGTGCCAGACCCGGCGCGATGACGCCGCCCACAAAGGTACCGCGCGCGTCGATGACCTCGATATTGGTCGTCGTGCCCAAGTCGATCACGATGCACGGAGAGCCGTAGACGGCACGGGCCGCCACGGCATCGGCGATGCGGTCGGGGCCGATCTCGGCCGGGTCGTCGTAGTGCACGGGCATGCCGGTCTTAAGTCCCGGCCCCACGGTGAGCACGCGCCCCGTGCAGGTGCGGGAAAGCGCCGCTTTCCACGGGCGCTCGAGCGCCGGCACCACGCAGCTCAGCACTGCGGCCGCAGGAACGAGCGCACCCGGCATGCCCGCATCGGCTGACAGCGCGCCCATGACCTGCGCGAGCCTCATGCGCGCCTCGTCGGCCGTGATGCTCGACGGCGTGGTGATCTCGCACGTCGCAAGCGGGCATTCCTGCGCCGCGGCCGAATCCTCTGCAAACAGGCCAAAGCGAATGAACGTGTTGCCCACGTCGACCGTCAATATATATGCGCACCCATTAAGCATCGTCGGCGCTCCTTTCGTCTGCCCAGCAGTATATCGCCTACCTAAACCAGTCATCCCAAAATGACTAGCTTGCGGCTATACTGGTGCGCGGTCGTGCGCGAGCTCACGCGGCGGCCCTTGGTAACCCGACTTCCCGCGCCGTATCCGTAGCGGCGCTCCCGGGGGAAGCGGATATACGCAAAGGAGTTTTATATGAGCAATCCCTCGAACCGCGCTTCGATGCGCGGGCAACTTACGTTGCGCGGCGTCGTCATCGGCGTCCTTGGCTGCGTGATTATCACGGCAAGCTCGGCCTACACTGCCCTCAAGATGGGTGCACTCCCCTGGCCGATCATCTTCGCTGCCGTCATCTCGCTGTTCTTCCTTAAGCTCATGGGCAACGCCAGCCTCAACGAGGCCAACGTCACCCACACCATCATGTCCGCAGGCGCCATGGTCGCCGGCGGTCTGGCGTTTACCATCCCGGGCGCCTGGATGCTGGGCTATGCCGACCAGATCAGTTGGCTCGACATGTTTATCGTGGCACTCGCCGGCACCATCTTGGGCCTTCTGGCGACAGCGCTCATCCACCGTCACTTTATCGTGGACGCCGCGCTGGAGTTCCCCACCGGCAACGCCGCAGCTCAGACTCTGCGCGCCACCGAGGCCGGCGGCAAGACCGGCAAGCAGCTCTTTGGCTCCATGGCCATCGCAGGCATCTACAGCGTGCTGCGCGACGCTCTGGGCGTGGTGCCCAGCATGCTGTGCACGCTCAATATCCCCGGCGTGACCTTTGCCATCTATAACTCGCCCATGTTGCTGTCCATCGGCTTTTTGGTGGGCTTCGCCCCCGTCGCGTTCTGGTTTGCTGGCGCGCTGCTGGGCAATTTTGGCATCATCGTCGGCGGCACCGCTGCCGGCCTGTTCGATGTTGTGACCGCGCAGGGTATCGTCAAGTCCCTCGGTATGGGCCTTATGATGGGCTTTGGCGTCGCCGTCGTCCTTAAGGACATCCTGCCGCAGGTCGCCGGTATCGTCCGCGGCCTCGCCGCCGACAGCTCCACCGACACCGACGAGCAATCGCTCATCTCGGGCTCGCTTAAGCTCGACGCCGGCATCATCGGCCTGGGCACCGCCGCCATCGCCGTGATCGTTGCCATCGCGCTCGACCTCGGTCCCGTCCCGGCCGTCATCGTCACGCTGTTCACCTTTGTCACCACCATCATGAGTGCGCAGAGCTGCGGCCAGACGGGTATCGACCCTATGGAGATCTTTGGCCTCATCGTCATGCTCATCGTGGCAGCCTTCGCGCAGCTCGCACAGGTCAAGCTGTTCTTTATCGCCGGCATCGTGGCCGTGGCGTGCGGCCTTGCGGGCGACGTCATGAACGACTTTAAGGCCGGAGCCGTACTGGGTACCAACCCGCGTGCACAGTGGGTCGGCCAGGCCATTGGCGGCATCGTGGGCGCCCTGGTCGCTGCCGCCGTCATGGTCGCGCTCGTCACCGCCTATGGTCCGGACGCCTTTGGCCCCGACAAGAGCTTTGTGGCCGCGCAGGCAAGCGTCGTCGCTACCATGGTCTCGGGCATCCCGAGCGTGCCGTGGTTTGCGGGCGGTTTTATCGCCGGCATCGTCATGTACTGGCTCGGCATTCCGGCCATGATGATCGGTCTGGGCGTGTACCTGCCGTTCTACATGTCGCTCACGGCCTTCTTGGGCTCCTGCGTCAAGCTCGCCTACGACAAGTGGGCCGCACACCGCGACGCCGAGGCAGGCCTTTCGGACGAGGAGAAGGCTGCCAAGGACGCCGCCTTCCAGGAGCAGGGCCTGGTTGTCGCCAGCGGCCTGCTGGGCGGCGAGTCTATCGTCGGCGTTATCCTGGCGTTTGTCTCTGTTGGCCTGAGCCTGCTGGGCTAAACCCAATAACAACGCACCCGTGCAGAGCGCGGGGTCGGAGACCATCCGGCCCCGCGCTTTTTTGTCTATTTGACTCTTATGATCCTCACGGCGTTTTTAGTCATGCCGATTGGCCTGACTTCCAGGTCAACAAACCCTGTCTGACACCTTGCTCAACGCGGTGTAGAGTAAAGACGACGGGCGGGATACGCGGCACGTGTCAGAACGAGGTGGACATGGAACTCGATAAACAACAGCTCAAGCGACTGCGCGAGCGCCATCATCGGCGCCATGGCATCCGCCCCGCCCACAGCGAGGCCATGGAGAACGCAAGCCGCTTTCTAAAGCGGGCATTCAACATTCGCGAGGGACGCGCGCCCTATCACGTGATTCGCAAGCGCTTTGTAAACGGGGCGCGCCTGACTGGCTCACACTTATGCATCTTGATCATTGCCATGTTGATCGCGAGCATCGGCCTCGATATCGACTCGGATATCGCCATTGTAGGCGCCATGCTCATCTGCCCGCTCATGGGCTCGGTCCTTGCCATGGCATACGGCATCGCCACGCTCGACCGCGAGATTACCCTTGAGGCCGTCGCGAGCTTGGCTCTGCAGATGGCCTTTTGCCTGGTCACGTCCACGTTGTACTTTAAGCTCTCACCCCTTGGCACCACCACGGCCGCCATCATCGACAATTCGACACCGACCGTGTGGGACCTTGCCGTCGCGCTCGCGGGCGGCTTTGCGGGTGGCCTGGGCAACTCGCGCGACCAGGAACCCGCCACGCTCATCGCCGGCGTGGCGGTGGCGACCGCGCTCATGCCGCCCCTGTGCGCGGCGGGCTATGGCATCGCCATCGCAAGCGGGTCGCTGTTCCTCTCGGCACTCTACGAGTTTGGCATCAACGTGGTCTTTATCGCACTGGCCGCCGAAGCCGTGCTGCTTCTTTTGCGCGTGCCGCTCAAGCGCGACCTGAATGGCGACGGTATTGTGACTGCTGAAGAAAACGCCGAGGTCGACGAGCTATCACGCAAGGTGCGCCGCCGCATCATTGTGGGCACGGTAGTCTTTGCCATCCCCTGCATCGTTATGACGGCGGGGTCTATTGGCTCGGCGCAGGCCGGCGTGCAGGACGGCTACGGCGTCACCGAAACCACGCGCGAGCTTGCCGCGGTGCTGCCGGGCTTTAAGGATTACACCGTCGCCGTCGAGACCTCGGCCGCCGAAGGCGAGGAAGAGGGCATCGTCGAGCGCGAGATTGTCGCCCATGTGACGACAGGCGAGACGCTTGGGGCACACGACCGTCACGTCGCCCGGAAGCTCATCGACCTCAACGTGCCCGAACTCGACCGCGTGGAGTTCGATGTCAAGTGATGCCGGCGCGGGACGAATGCTCGCACGGACGCAAGTTATGACGAGGCGCAGACGCAATACGGACACGAGCAAATAGCGGGGTGCAGTTCATACCCGCGCCCCGCTCGCTGTTTTATTGCCGTGAATCAGACGTCCGCATCGACATCGCCAGACTCCACCGTAAACGCCGGATCGGTGCTCACAAGATAAAATCGGGTCACCTCAGTATTTCTAATTAGGTAAATCTGCCCCTGATTGCGTCGGCGCGATATATACGCAACGTGAACCGTGCCGAATTCTTCGCCGTTTTCCTTCTTTAATATCAGGATGTTGGGGTCATCCGTACGCTTAAACTGCCCGTCAACGCAGCTGCCGTCTTTGTCGACCAGTTGCCACCGATGGT
>CABSBA010000041.1 GCA_902475825.1 uncultured Collinsella sp.
AGGGCCTCACTGTCGATTATCCGAAAAAACTTATTATGGGTAGCATTTTCAAAACCAGCCGGAGCAACGAAATCGGCCCCCGTTTCGTGAAAACGGGGGCCGAATGGGCTTCATGGTCTGCCTGGCAGGCTTGGCGCCGGCGCTATTTGATCACGCGCACGCGATACATCGACGGAATTTGCTTGAGCGCCTCGATGGTGCTGCTGTCCAGGTGCTCGTCGGTGTCGAACATGGTGTAGGCGTTCTCGCCAGCGGACTCGTTGGTCATACGCTGCACGTTGGCATTGTCCTTGGCCAGGATGGCCGTGATTTGGCCGATCATGTTGGGCACGTTGGCGTGCAGGCAGGCAATGCGGCTTGCGGCGCGCGCCTTGCCCATGCTGCAGGCGGGGTAGTTGACGCTGTGCGCGATGTTGCCGTTCTCCAGGTAATCCTTGAGCTCGCTGATGGCCATGTCGGCGCAGTTGGCCTCGGCCTCGCCAGTGCCGGCGCCCGAGTGCGTGGTGATAAACGTGTTGGGCATCTTGACGGTCTTGGGCGTGGCAAAGTCGCAGCTAAACCAGCTCAGCTTGCCCTCACGCAGGGCAGCGTCGACGGCGTCCTCGTCAATGATGGTTTCGCGCGCGTAGTTGATGAGCACGGCGTCGGGTGCCAGCAGGTTAATCTGCTCGGTGCTGATCATGCCAATGGTGTCGGCCTTGCTGGGCACGTGCACGGTGAGGTAGTCGCAGCCGCGGCAGAGGTCCTCGAGCGTGCCCACGCGCTGCACCTCGCGGCTCAGCACCCATGCGTGCTCGACGGAAATGAACGGATCGTAGCCGTAGACGTCCATGCCCAGGTCGACGCAGGCGTTGGCGACCTTGGATCCCACGTTGCCCAGACCGATGACGCCGATGCGCTTGCCCTTGAGCTCGCGGCCCACAAAGGCCTTCTTGGCCTTCTCGGCATCGACCTGAATCTCGGGGTCGTCGGCGTTGTCGCGCACCCAATTCATCGACTGCACCACGCCGCGGCTCGAGAGCACCAGCATGCCCAGGACGAGCTCCTTGACAGCGTTGCTGTTGGCACCGGGGGAGTTAAAGACGACGACGCCCTTTTTGGCGTACTCCTCGACGGGGATGTTGTTGACGCCGGCGCCGCAGCGGGCGATGGCGCGGATACCCTCGGGCAGCTCGTAGCCGTGCAGGTCGGTGGAGCGCATCAGGATGGCGTCGGCCTCCTCGGCGGTGCCCACGAACTCGTAGCCCTCGCCAAACTCGACTTTGCCGTCTTTAGTGATGTCGTCGATGGTCTTAATCTTGCGCATGAAAAACTCCTTAGCAGGTTTGGTTTAAACAGGTGGTTTGAAGTGGCTGGTCGGCCCGCGCGTTGCGGGCTAGTTAGATCGCGGACTCAAACTATGCTGTGCTTCGAAGTCCTTCATGTACGAGGCCAGTGCCTGGGCATCTTCCATGGTTACGGCGTTGTAGACGCTGGCGCGCATGCCGCCCACCAGGCGATGGCCCTTGACGTTTTGAATCTGGTGCTCGGCGGCGCCTGCAACAAAGGCCGCATCGAGCTCGGCGTCGCCGGTGCGGAAGGTAACATTGGCGATGGAGCGGCTGTCGGCCTGTGTGGTGCCATGGAACAGCTCGCTGTGCTCGAGCAGGTCGTAGAGCAGGTTGGCTTTGGCCCAGTTGCGCTCGGCCATGGCGGCAAGTCCACCGGTCTGCTCCACCCAATGGAACACCTTGCCGCATACGTAGATACCGAAGGTGTTAGGCGTATTGAGCATGGATCCCTTGGCGGCCTGGGTCTTGAGGTCCAGGTACTGCGGCGTCTGCGCAAAGGCGGGGCCATCTGCGATGAGGTCGTCGCGCACGATGACCACGGTGACGCCCGCGGCGCCGGCGTTTTTCTGCGCGCCGGCGTAAATGAGCCCGTAGCGCTCGACGTCGAGCGGCTGCGACAGAAAGCAGCTCGAGACATCGGCGACCAGCGGCACATCGCCGCAAGTGGGCAGATCGTGGTACATGGTGCCAAAGATGGTGTTGTTCTGGCAGATGTAGACGTAGTCGAGCCCGTCGCCCGCGGCCTCGGCGGCAATGCGCGCGTTGACGTCGGACATGGTGGGAATGCGGTCGAAGTTGGTGTCCTCGGAGCTCGCGAGCAGCACGACCTCGCCGTACTTGGCGGCCTCCTTGTACGCCTTGTTGGCAAAGTTGCCGGTCACGACGTAGCCGGCGCGGCCGCGGCGCATGAGGTTCATGGGGATGCCCGCAAACTGCAGCGTGGCGCCGCCCTGCAAAAACAGGACACGGTAGTTGTCAGGGATGCTCAGCAGGCGGCGCAGGGTTGCCTCGGCGTCGTCGATGATCTGCTGGTACATGCTAGATCGATGGCTCATCTCGAGCACGGACATGCCGCAACCGCGGTAGTCCATCATCTCGTCGGCGATCTCGGCGAGCACGCTTGTAGGCAGCGCGGCCGGGCCAGCTGAGAAGTTGTGCACACGTGCCATCTTCTAGTTCCCCTCGTAGTCGTTTGAACGTTCGGGATACTTTAGCACAGTGGAGCGCCAGGCGCGACCGCATCACGGTAAAACTCGAGTGCGCCGCTATGATTTACAGGATGGTTACATGGGGGAGGGGTGACCTTACCTGATGGCTCGCATCCGATCCGCCTCTGCCTTTGCTTGTTTCCAGGGTCGAATGCGGCCGTTTACGAGGCCATCGTAGCCACGCGTGATGGCGCACTGGATGCGATCTTCGCGTTCCCGCATAGAGGCAGCGCGGCGCTGCGCCAGTTGCCTTTGGCTCCATATTTACCTCAAGGCTTCAGAGGCTTTGTTGCGCAATAAATTTGACTTCGATCCGTTTGCCGCGCAGCCAAAGCGCCTCACCTCTCATTTGTTGCCGTCTGTGGGAGCGTGCCCCTCGTTTATCCTCTCTAGACCTCACGACCCGGTACTTAAACGGTATGATGAAAGGCATGTTTGCATCGACCCGATGCGAATAAAAAGGCCCGAACCCTTGGAGTGTGTCCTGTGGATAACACCGACAAAATATCGCTGGGAGGCGTGCTCACGCGCGAGCAGTTTTTGCTGCCCGAGATGCGCATCGTCGCCGCGCTGCGCTTGGGCGGTGTGAGCGATGACGACATCATCGCACGCGTTAAGCACGACAACCTGTTTCAGTATCCCACCGAGCGCATGCTGGCCAATCGCGCCAGCGTGTGCCTGCGCCGCTTTGATGCCGTGGCGCTCGACGAGGCGCAGTGCACTGCCCGCGGTATCGACAAAGATGCTGCCGACCAAGCGGTCATGCGCATTATGGACCTGATCGCCAACGGCATGCCCGATCAGGCGGCCCAGGCAAACCTATTTGCCATGATGTGTCGCTACACCATGGTTCGCGAGCTCATCCAGGTGGAGATCGGCGAGCGCATGGCCAGCTTCGACTACACCTTTACCGACGTTGACCTCAACGCGTTTGTCACCCGTTTTCAGGTTGAGCATGCCGAGGCCGCCAAATGGTCAGACGCCACGCTGGGCCGTATAAAAAGCACCCTGCGCCAGATCTTGCGTGGCGCCGGTTTTAAGGCATCGCAGCGCACCGATGCGCTCCAGCCCCTGCTGCTCGACCCCGATGTAGAACAGGCCATCCGCGACCTCGGCGACATGGACGCTCTGGCCGCGCTCACCGGGCAGGTGATGTAGCCCATGACAATAAACCAGCCGCACATTCGCCCGCGCAACCGCGCCGAGCGCATCCATGAGGACTTTGACCATCGCCGCGAAGCGCTGCGCGAGCGTCTGCAAGACCAGGACTTCTTGGCCAATAAGGGCATTGGCAACGAGATAGGCTTCTACACGTTTTGCTACGATCCTTCGCTGGAGTTTGAGTGCCGCGCCTACGTGGACGAGCTCATGGCAGATGCCCAGTCCGGCAAGCTGCCGTGCAATTTGCAGGTCTTTAACCTGTACGACGTGATGCTCGATATCTGCGAGCAGCGCCGCATCCTTCGTGCGATACCCCGGCGTGAAGCAAAGGTTGGCTCGGAGGCCCAGATCAAAGAGCTCCAGAAGCCCTGCAGCTCCAAGAGCTTTGCCCAATACCTCCTGGAGCATACCCAGCCTCACCAGCCTGGAGACGTGATCTTGCTCACGGGCGTGGGCGAGGTCTTTCCGCTACTGCGTGTGCACAACCTGCTCAACGACATGCTTGCCGATTTTGGCACCGTGCCCGTTGTCGTCATGTATCCCGGCAGCTTTGACGGCCGCCAGCTCAAGTTGTTCAACAAAGAGAACGCCAGCAACTACTACCGCGCGTTCGATATCTCTTAGGAGCGACAGATGATCATCCAAGACCTGTTTTCCAAGGACATCAACCGTTCCATCAACGGTGTCGTCAAGGTGCAAGACGCCAGCGACGAATCGGTGCGCCAGGAGCTCGACGAGTACGTGGTGACGCGCGAGCTGCAGGGTCATTTTGCGCACTTCTTCGAGGCGTACGATAAGGCGCTCGACGTTCCCACCGACAACATGGGCGTGTGGATTAGCGGCTTCTTTGGCTCCGGTAAATCGCACTTCCTCAAGATGCTCTCGTATCTGCTGCAAAACGATGAGATCGCCGGCAAGCCCGCCGTCGATTACTTTGATGGCAAGATTTCCGACCCCATCGTAGCCGCCAGGGTTCGTCGTTGCTGCGAGGTTCCCACCGAGGCGATCCTGTTTAACATCGACAGCAAGGGCGGCCAGTGGAAAGAGGGCGACACCTCGCGTACGGCCCTGCTGCGCGCTTTTGAGCGTGTGTTCTTTGAGCACCTGGGCTTTTTTGGCGAGGACCTTAAGCTGGCGCGCCTGGAGCAGCATATCGACAGCAAGGGTAAGACGCAGGAGTTCCGTGCTGCCTACGAGCGCATTGGCGGCGGCAACTGGCTCGAGGACCGCGAGAGCTATAGCTACTTTGAGGACGACATCGTCGAGGCCCTGCAAGAGGTCCTGAGCATGAGCGAGCAGGCCGCGCGCCACTGGTTCGACGGCACCGAGGACGACGCCATCGCTGCCGACACCTTTGCCAAGATGGTCAAGCAGTATGCCGACAAGCGCGCCGAGGAGTGCGGCGGCGAGTTCCGCCTGCTGTTCATGGCCGATGAGGTGGGTCAGTTTATTGGCTCCGATGCCGACATGAGCACGAGCCTTATGCTGTCGCTGCAGACGCTCGTCGAGGAGCTGGGCAGCCGTTGCGGTGGTCGCGTGTGGGTTATGGTGACCAGTCAGGAGGCCATCGACGAGGTCGCCATGATCGTGGGCGATGACTTCTCCAAGATTCAGGGCCGCTTTAACACGCGCCTTTCGCTCTCGAGCTCCAGCGTGGACGAGGTTATCCAGCGTCGCGTGCTGCAAAAGAACGACGCCGCCGAGGCAAAGCTCCAGCAGGACTATGAGGCCCAGAGCACCGTGCTCAAAAACGTGTTTTCCTTTGACGGTTCGCGCAGCGACCTGATCGGCTACGCCAGCCGCAGCGACTTTACCGCCAGCTACCCGTTTGTGGGCTATCAGTTTAAGGTGCTGCCCGACGTTATGACCGAGGTGCGCAAGCACGGCGTTAAGGCCAAGCACATGTCCACGGGCGAGCGCTCCATGCTCTCGGCCTTCCAGGAATCGGCCCAGGCCATTCAGGACCAAGAGGTTGGCGCGTTGGTGCCGTTTTGGCGCTTCTTCGATACTATTGCCAAGGATCTGGAGCACGGCGTGATCCAGGTGGTCACGCGCGCCGAGCGTGCGGCCGAGGACGGCCATGGCCTTAAGGCCCAGGACGTTAAGGTCCTAAAGCTGCTGTATCTGATCCGCTATATCGACTACATCAAGTCCAATGTCGAGAACATCTCCATCCTTATGGTCGACGTCATGGACGTGGATAAGGCCGCCCTTAAGGACCGCGTTAAGGAATCGCTCGACCGTCTGGTGCGCGAGAACTACGTGGCGCGTCAGGGCGATGCGTACAACTTCCTCACCGACGAGGAGCAGGATATCTCGCGTGCCATTAGCGAGACGCCGGTGGATGCTGCCCTGATTATCGAGGGCATTAAAAAGTCGCTCTTTAGCGGCATCTATACGGCTACCAAGCTGCGCGTGGGCGCCAACGACTTTCCCTTCGACCGCTATGTAGACGATTCTGCCTATGGTGTGGCTCAGGGTGGCATGAAACTCAATGTAGTCACGGTGGCCGACGACCTTTCGCGTGCCGACGACGCCGAGCTCGCCGTCAAGTCGGCCAATATCGCGCTGGTGATACTTGCCGACGACATCGACTACTTTGACGACCTGCAGAATGTGGCTAAGATCCGCAAGTATCGCAAGACCATCAACACCGAGGCCCTGGCGCCTTCGACCCAGCAGATTATCCAGGCAAAGATGAAAGAGGCTACTTTCGTTGAGCGCGAGGCAGCCAAACTGCTGGAGGAGGCCGTGCTTCATGCCCGTGTGGCTGTGAACGGTTCCATGATCACGGTTCGCGCCGCCAAGCCCGCCGATGTGTTTGACCAGGCCCTGTCAAAGCTGACGGATGCCATCTTTACTAAGGCCGACTACATCGCCGACCCCGCCAAGGCCGACGAGGACATTCGCGCCACGCTGCGCGGTGCCAACCAGATGGCGCTCGACGGCCAGAGCTCCCAGAATGCCCGCGCCGAGAAGGAGGTCGCGGACTTTTTGCATGCCCAGACGCGCCTGTCGCTGAATACGACCATGGGTGACCTGCAGCGTAAGTTCCAGGCTGCTCCCTATGGTTGGCGCGAAATCGACATTGCCAACGTGGTGGCGCAGCTGGTGGTTTCGCAGCGCGCAACCATTACGGCTGCCGGCGCCAATGTTGCCCCTGCCGATTCGCGTATGGTTGCCTTCCTGCGCAAGGACGCCGACAAGGCTCAGGTGCGCGAGCGCGTCAAGATGAGCGACGAACTCATCAAGAAGGTCAACAGGGTGCTGCGCGAGACCTTCGGTGCGAATCGTGACATTTCCAACGAGGACGAGCTCGCCGCCACGGTGGTCGAAACGCTTGCAGGCTTTAAGAACGAGTGCGTGGAGCTCACGAACAACAACTTTACGGGCTTGGCCCCGGCCTATCCGTATCCGGGCCTAAAGGTGCTGGAGGACGGCATTAAGCTGACCACGCGCCTGCTGGACAACCAGAACGACGCTCAGACGCTGTTCAACGCCTTTGTAAAGGCGCAGGACGATCTGGACGACTGGAAAGAGGACTACGACCAGGTCACGTTCTTCTTTGAGAGCCAAAAGCCCGTCTTTGATAAGGCCGTTGAGTTTATGGGCCTTATGAAGGACGAGGGCTTCTATATGGATTCCGACGCGCAGGCGGTTGAGGCCAACAAGCGCGTTGTGCAGATTCTGAAGAACCCGCATCCGTACCGCGAGGTTCGCGAGCTCCACGATCTGATGGAGCCGGTCATGGTGGCTCACAAGCAGATGGTCGATGCCAAGCGCAAGGAGACGCTGGACGACATTGCCGCGCAGATGGCACAGGTACACGAATATGCCCAGAGCCAGGACGGCTATGCCAAGCTTGCCGAGCGCGCTATCGAGAACGCCGGCCGCATGGCTAACTCGTTTGAGAGCCGTGCTCACGCCGCCACCAAGGCGAGCGAGCTTGCCGCGCTCAAGCAGCAGCTGATTGAGTATTGCGACCGTGCGTGCGAGAAGATTGATACCGCAATCGATGAGGAGAAGGCCCGCCAGCAGCGTGAGAGCCGCCACAAAGAGGTCACGCCGACCGGCGAGATCGTTACCACGATCAAGGACAACGACAAGGACGCCCCGACGACCGTAAAGCCCGTACCCGCGCCCAGGATTAAAAAGCTGCGCCTGGCCGACCTGGGTGAGCGCAAAAAGCTGGAGAGCGAAAGCGACATCGACGCCTATCTTGCCCAGCTCCGCGTGCGCTTGCTTGCCGAGCTGCAGGGCAACGACGCCATCCGCCTGAGCTAACCAAGAACCACCGGGGAAGGGCAGACCGCCATGAACGATACCGCCATCAAGAACTACTGCATCTGGGCCCGCAACGAGCTCATCGCCGGCGTCGAGGCCCGCATGAGGCTCTACGGCGTGGCCGAGGGCGCCGAGCCCGCCGGCGCGACGGCGGTGGGCGGGCGCGCCCTGTCCCCGGAGGAGACCGGGTGGCGCGACGCCCTGCTGCGCGCCGGCGCCGAGGAGGGCCTGGAGCACCTGCGCGACCGCGCCGCCTACACCTGGTTCAACCGCATCGCCGCCGTGCGCTACATGGAGGTCCACGACTTCCTGCCCTCCCGCGTGCGCATGTTCACCCGCCCGGCGGCGGACGGCTCCTGGGAGCTGGGCAGCCAGGCCGCGGACGAGGCGCTCGACGTGGAGATCGAGGGCGCCGACCCGGTGCGCGTCGCCGAGCTCAAGCAGGCCGGCGAGGACGGGCCGCTGTTCCGCTACCTGTTCCTGGCCCAGTGCGCCGAGCTCTCAGGGTGCCTCCCCGGCGTGTTCCAGCCCGTTGACGCCTGCATGGCGCTGCTCCTGCCGGCCAACCTCATGGACCCCGACGGCGTCATCGGCCGCATGGTGGGCGACATCGACGAGGCCGACTGGGCCGACGTCCAGGTCCTGGGCTGGATGTACCAGTACTACAACTCCGAGGTCAAGGACGCCTTCTTCGCCTCCAAGGCCAAGGAGACCCCCGACACCATAGGCCCGGCCACCCAGCTGTTCACGCCCGACTGGATCGTTCGCTACATGGTGCAGAACTCGCTGGGGCGCCTGTGGATGCTCAACAACCCCGCGAGCCCGCTTCGCGACGAGATGGAGTACTACATCGAGCCCGACTCCGGGCACGAGGACTTCATCAGGATCGCCGGCCCCGAGGACATCTCCCTGTGCGACCCGGCCTGCGGCTCGGGCCACATCCTGGTCTACGCCTTCGAGCTGCTGGCCAAGATGTACCTGGAGCGCGGCTACCGCGAGCGCGAGATCCCCGGGCTCGTCCTGTCGAAGAACCTGCACGGCATGGAGATCGACCCCCGCGCCGCCCAGATCGCGCGCCTGGCGCTGGCCATGTGCGCCCGCGGGCTGGACCGCCGCTTCTTCGGCCGCGGCGTGCGGGCCGACATCGCCGTGCTCGCGCCGGTGGCGCTGGGGGAGGGCGACGTGCCGCAGGGCAGCGCACTCGAGAAGAAGAAGGACCTTGTCGACGCCCTGGCGCACCTGGACGAGGTGGGCTCGCTGCTCGCCCCGGCCGAGGGCGACCTCGCCGCGATCCGCGAGGCGATAGAGCTCACCGGCGGCGACGGCCTGTTCGGCAGCAGCTCCAAAGAGAAGCTCCGGCGCGCCCTTTCCGCCTGCGAGACCCTGGCCCGCCGCCACGGCTGCGTGGTGGCCAACCCGCCCTACATGGGCAGCTCCAGCTTCGGCCCCTTCATGTCCAGGTGGGTCAAGAAGAGCTACCCCGACGTCAAGAGCGACCTGTGCACGTGCTTCATCGAGCGCGGCTTCAGCCTGGCGAAGGACCGCGGCTACGCGGCCATGATCACCATGCAGAGCTGGATGTTCCTGGGCAGCTTCGAGAAGATGCGCTCCTCGCTCATCGGGTCCAAGTCGATCCTGTCCATGCTGCACCTGGGCCCCCGCGCGTTCGATGCCATCGGCGGCGAGGTCGTCAACGTCACGGCCGATGTTGTCTACAACGGCCGCGCGGCATGCGAGGGCGCCTACGTGCGCCTCGTCGACATCAACGGCAGCGAGGCCAAGCGCCAGAAGGCCCTCGAGGCGATCAAAAACCCCGACTGCGGCTGGTTCTACCGCCGCGACGCCGAGACCTTCAGGCAGATCCCCGGCGCCCCCATCGCCTACTGGGCCAGCGATGCGTTATTGGGTGCGTTTCGTGTTGGTACCCCACTTGGTGAATGCTCAAAACTATGTACCGGGTTGCAGACTGGTGATAACGATTTATTTGTTCGGTATTGGTGGGAGCCTTCACGAGATAACGAAATAACTTCTAGAGGCTCTTGGCCTAAGTGGGCTCCATTGAATAAAGGCGGGAATTACCGAAAGTGGTACGGCAATACCGATAACACCCTGTTTTGGGAGAACAACGGTGAGGCGGTTCGTTCGCACCGTAGCTCTGTAATTCGAAATCCAAAGTACTATGGGCAATTCGGTCTAACGTGGGGAACCCTAACAGTCGGCCCACTTTCTATGCGATTCGTGGATTACCCTTCGATCCCCACTGATGTTGGCTGCATGGTTTATGAGAATGATGAA
>CABSBA010000042.1 GCA_902475825.1 uncultured Collinsella sp.
GCGTCTCCTGCCATTCGGTGGCGGGCACGGAGTCGAGCACAATGCCGGCACCGGACAAAGGCCGTGGCCAAAAAATGGCAAAAATGAGTACTGTTACTAATTTTGTAGCAGCGGTATTTGGATATGACTGGGTAAATCTAGCCTTGAATCAGCGATTTGAAGCCTTTGCTACTAGTTTTCCACTAACATAATTGAACATGTGTGGTCTAACTAATCCTAAATAGTCGGTTTCATATGAGATTCAACTGGTGACAGTACTCATATTTGGCATTTTTTGTCCAGAGGCTCTCCTGACCATTGTAGATTTACGGCAAAATGGGTTCCAGACCGTCCAAAGATGCATCAAATGACGCACCGACAATCTGGAACCCGTTCAAACTGGCTATGTTTTACTCTCGCTAGGCCAAAACGTCCGACAGAATCTCGGTTAGGCTGTCCACGTCGGCCTCTTCGCACACGAGCGGCGGAAGGAAGCGCAGCGTATGTGCGCCTGTAGCGTTGATCACGGCACCAGCCCCCAATGCACGGGCCACGACGTCGTGTGCATCACCCGCGGCATCGTCCAGATCGCAGCCGAGCATCAGGCCGCGACCACGCACCTCTACCACATACGGAAGCTTAGCCAGCGCCTGCTCCATATAGGCGCCAACCTTGGCAGCATGCTCGGCATAATCGCCGCGCACAAGCACGGAGAGCGTCGCGGCACACGCCGCGATGGCCAAGCAGCTACCACCGAAGGTCGAACCGTGATCGCCGGGCTTAAACACATCGGCGATCTCTTTCTTCGCCACCACGGCCCCCATGGGCACGCCGTCGGCGATGCCCTTGGCAAGGCTCATGATGTCGGGCTCCACGCCATAGGTCTGGAACGCAAACGGCTTCCCCGTGCGAAAGATTCCGCACTGGACCTCGTCGGCGATAAGCACGGCACCCACCTTGTGCGCCAAGTCACGCGCCGCAGCCATAAACTCCTCGGTCATGGGATGCACACCGCTCTCGCCCTGGATTGGCTCAAGCATCACGGCACAGATTTCGCTGCCCAGCTGCTTAAAGATTGCGCGCAGCTCATCTACATCGTTGGGTGTGCAGGCCACAAAGCCACCCGGCAGCGGGCGGAAACTGTCCTGCAGCCAATCCTGCATGGTGGCCGCAATAGTCTCGAGCGTACGACCGTGAAAGCCGCCACGCATGCACACGATGGTGTTGCCACCGTTGCCGGCACGCTTGGCGTACAGACGTGCGAGCTTCATCGAACCCTCGTTGGCCTCGGCACCGGAATTGGCAAAGAACGTCTCCCACACCTGCTCGCCCGCAGCCGGAACGCCAAGCGCTGCCGCCGTGGTCTCGTCGCCAGCGGCAATCGCGTCGGCAAGCACGCGAGCACCGTCCACATCATCGTTAGCGAGCTTGGACAGCAGCGCCGCGACCTGGCCGCGCTGCTCGATGTAGAAATAGTTGGAGACATGCAAGAGCTTCTTGGTCTGAGCCTCGAGCGCCGACAGCACTGCCGGGTTGCCGTGGCCCAGGCTGCACACGCCGATGCCGGCAAGAAAATCGAGGTATTCGCGACCATCGTCGCCGGTGAGCTTCATGCCGTGGCCTTCGACAAACTCGACCGGCGAGCGGCCAAAGGTGTGCATGACGTAGTGAGATTCGAGCGATTGTTGTGCTGCAAGTGACATGAGATACCTTTCGTTAAGCGCCAGGTAGCGCGGACCGTGGGCGTAATGGCGTAGCAATTTTGAGCCGGCTAGACCGTCTGGAGCTTCTCGACCTCGTCGAGGTTCTCGGTCAGACGCGCCGCAAACGTCGAAAGCGGATGCGGATGCGTATCGAACTCGTAGGCCGTCTCGGTGGAGTGGATCACGGTACCGACGCCAGCATCGGTCAGCAGCTCCAGCAGCAGCGAGTGCGGCGTCGTGCCGTTGATGATGTGGGCTCGGAACACGCCAGCAGCAAGCGCATCGACGGCGGCGCGCAGCTTGGGAATCATGCCCTTGTCGACTTCTCCGCCGTAGAGCATCTCGTTGACCTCGTCGAGCGTCAGGTTGGAGATGAGCGAGTCCTTATCACTAAAGTCCTTGTACAGACCGTCGACGTCGGTCAAAAAAATCGCCTTGTGCGCATGAAGCGCCGCCGCAACGGCGCCGGCGGCGGTATCGGCGTTGATGTTGAAGAAGCCGCCGTCCTCCCCCGCCGCGACGGTAGCGATTACGGGAATGTACTCGCTATCGAGCAAGCGCTCGATATAGTCGGTGTTGACGTGCGTCACTTTGCCCACGCGACCGAGTTCGGGGTCGAGCGGCTCGGCGATGAGCGTGCCGGCATCGCTGCCCGACACGCCTACGGCCAGGTTGCCGTGGTGGTTGATGGCGGCGACCAGCTCCTGGTTAACCTTGCCGCCCAGCACCTCGCGCACGATATCCATAGTCGCCGGCGTGGTCACGCGCTGGCCGTTCTTAAACTCGACGGGAATATCGTAATGGCTCAGCGCCTCGTTGATGGCCTTGCCGCCGCCATGCACGATGACGGGGCGCATGCCGATGATCTTGAGCAAAACGATGTCGCTCATCACGTCGCGGCGCAGTTGCTCGTCGACCATGGCGGCTCCGCCATATTTGATAACGACCGTCTTGCCGGTCAGGTTTTTAATCCACGGCAGCGCTTCGAACAGCAGCTGCGCGGTTGCTTCGTTGGATTCGCTCGAACGACAGTCGCGTGCGAATTTCATAATCTGCCTCGTCTTTCGTATCGTTATCACGCCGTGCTTCGCTGTCCGCAATGCGGCAAGATGCACAGCGTGCCTGGAATCTAGGAACGGTAGTCGCCGTTGATGGAGATGTACTCGTGCGTGAGGTCGCAGGTCCACACGGTCGTTGCCGCGTCGCCTGCACCCAGGTCGGCCGAGATCACGATCTCGGACGCCTCAAAACGTCGCAGAGCCTCGTCCTCGTCAAAGGGAACAGTCAGACCGTCGCGACAGACAGGCATGCCCATCATGTCGATGGAAACGTCTTCCTGGTTAAACTTCACGCCGCACTTGCCGAGCGCCATGGCGACGCGGCCCCAGTTGCAGTCGTGACCGGCGATGCAGGTCTTGACGAGCGGCGAGTTGGCGACGGCACGGGCGGCGATATCGGCTTCCTCGTCGGTGGCGGCGCCGGTAACGTTAACCGTCACGAGCTTTGACGCGCCCTCGCCATCGGCCGCGATGTTGCGCGCCAGGCTCTCGCACACCTCGTGCACGGCAAAGGACAGTTCGTCAAAGGCATCAGTGCCCTCGACGATAGCCTCGGTATCAGCGGCAGCAGCGCCAGAAGCAAGCATGATGCAGGTGTCGTTGGTCGAGGTATCGGAATCGACCGTCACCTTATTAAAGGTCTGCTTAACGGTCGAGAGCAGTAAGGTGTGGAGCGCCGCCGGCTCGACGGGGGCATCGGTAGTAATGACCGCGATCATGGTGGCCATATTGGGCATGATCATGCCCGAGCCCTTGCACATGCCGCCCACCGTATAAGCGTTGCCCGCATGACCCGCAGCCTCACTGCGGTAGCGAACGGCATACTCCTTGGAGTGCGTATCGGTCGTCATGATGGCACGGGCCGCATCGGCACCGCCATGGGCAGAGAGTGCCTCATATGCGGACGGAACGGCTGTCTCAAACGTGTCGATCGGCAGAATCTGTCCGATCACACCCGTCGAGGCAACCAGGATCTGCTGGGGCTCGCAGCCAATAACCTGCGAGGCGATGTTGCACGTCTCGCGCGCGCAGGCAAGGCCGGTCTCGCCCGTGGCGGCATTCGCGTTGCCGGAGTTGATTGAAACGCCGGCGATGATGCCATAGCCCTTGTCCGCACCGCCCAGGTTGGCACGGCTCACCTGCACGGGCGCCGCGCAAAAGCGGTTGGTCGTAAACACGCCGGCGCCTGGACAGGGCCTATCGGGCACGACGAGCGCATAGTCCAAGCGCTCGGGATTCTTCCGGAATCCTGCATGGATGCCTGCGGCCTTAAAGCCAGCCGCTGCCGTAACGCCACCCTCGACGGCGCGTATCTTGATATCAATCAGGTCGGTATTCATCGTCCCTACGGCTCCTTATATCAAATAAAAAAGCGGGCATCGGCTGGTACGCCATACCGGTCGCAATTAGTAGACCAGCTTAAAAGTGGCGCCCAACTCGATACCCGACTACCAAATCGTTAACAATCGAATGTGCTACACCGGGCACGCCACTGTGGGCAAGCCTCGTCGCTCGGCAAAACCAAAGACGATGTTGGCGCACTGGACCGCCTGGCCCGCGGCACCCTTGCACAAATTGTCGATGGCCCCCGTTGCCACCAGCACGCCCGCACGCTTGTTGAGCGCAAGGCCGATCTGGGCAGCGTTGGTACCGACGACCGAAGCCGTCTTGGGCTGCTGGCCGGCATCGAGCACGCGCACAAAGGTGCGACCGGCGTAGAACTTCTTGTAATGGTCGACGACGTCCTCAAGGGTCAACGTGTCGAGAGCCTGCGGCGCGAGCGGCATCGTCACCGTGGAAAGCAGGCCGCGCTTGAGCGGTGCCAAGTGTGGAGTAAAGACGACGCGATCGGTCAGGCCCAGAATTTGCTCAATCTCGGGCATATGGCGATGTTTGCCTACGCCATAGGCCTCCAGGTTCTCGTCTGCGCTACAAAAATGGGTGCGAGCGTTACAGGACTTACCGGCACCCGTCACGCCGCTAATGGCATCGACGATTACGGGACCGTTCTCTGCCACCCAGCCCGCACGCACGGCAGGAGCAGCAGCGAGGCTCGTTGCGGTGGGATAGCAGCCGGCGCAGGCGACCAAAACGGGCTTTCCGGCGGCATGGCTGGAAGCAGCGGTCTCTAAGTCCTGACAGAACAGCTCGGGCAGGCCAAAAGCGCGAGTCTTGAGCAGCTCGGGGCTCGTGTGCTCGGCGGCATACCATGCCTCAAAGACGGACGGGTCGCTCAGACGGTAGTCGGCAGACAAGTCGAAGCAGGAAACGCCTGTGGCAAGGAGTGCGGGCACCTGCGCCATGGCTGCGGTGTGCGGCACGGCAAGAAAAACCGCATCGCAGCTCTTGAGCTCGGGGGCGTCATGCGTGGTGAAAACCAGATCGCTCACGCCAGTAAAGCTCGGATACACCGCGGACAGTGGCTGGCCGGCATCGGCGTTGGACGTAATGGCAACAAGTTCAAACTCGGGATGACGAGGCGAATGAGCTCGGCTCCGGCATATCCAGCCGCGCCGACGATTCCAACCTTCAAAGACATATCAGACTCCTTGCCTGCGATTTATGCACCGATGCGCATTTCGCAGCGGTTGTTATGAAGTGGGTTGAAACTTTAGCACCAAAAGATGCATGAATATGTAAATAGCTTGCATATTCATGCATTGAAACATTTCCGACACATTCGCTTGAAGGAATTGACAAATAGAGCGGGCCCGTATTGACCGGCACTCCTTACGGTGCCGGGCAACACAGGGCCCGCCCATGCGAAAACTAAGTTGTTGGGATGAGTCAGCTGGCTAGAGCTCGACCGGCACCCATTCGTCGTGGTTGCAGATGAAGGCCTCCGGCTCCTCGACGCTAAAGAAGACGAGCGTGGGGTCGTTGAGCCCCTCATAATGCTCGCCCAAGCGCTCCAGATGCTTCCATCCAGCCTCGCGCATTTCGCTCGAAGCCCGGTCTTCCAGCCCCGCACGCCCGCGCAGGATCAACCAACCATGGCCCGGCCACCAACTCGTGGCCTCAAAGCGCTGGTTTTGCAGCAGCTCCTGCCACACATCTTTGGTGCGCGCTGTCACAAACCACAGCTTGCCGTCCTGAATCTGCGCAAACGAGAACGGACGCACATGTGGCTGCCCGTCCACGCTCGTCGCCAGATACCACGCCGACACCGACGTCAGATACTCCAGCACCGTATTCAATCCGTCCACGTTTCCTCCTGTCGCCTGACCAGTCTTTTTTTGGAATGGGTAGCCAATTTGGGAAATTAGAGCTCGAGGAGCTCTTCGCTGCCGTCGATATCGCAGAACCGCGCAGCAATGTTGCGGACCGAGAAGAATGCGAGGCGGCCGTCGTTGGCACTATCGTGTTTCTCGCCAATGCCCACCATGTGCTTAAAGCCCGCCTGACGCACCTTGTCGCTCACGACTGCATCGTCCTCGAGCGCGGCCTCACCGGTTAACACGATCCAGCACTCCCCCGGCTTCCAGCCCGATACCTCAAACTTGGGATTCGCGCTCAACTCCGCCCACACGTCCTTGTCGCGCGACGTGCAAAACCACAGCTTGCCGTCATCGACCATGGCAAACGAAAACGGCCTCACGCGGGGCTGATGCCCGTCGCTCGCATCGGTCGTGGCAAGATACCACGCCGGAATGCGCCTGAGATACGAGCAGACGCGCTCGAGCTGAGCCGTGCGATCGATGTCGGTCATAGAGACCCCTTTCTTGCGCTCGAATCGAGCTTAGAAGAGTTGAAGATTGATAACGACAACGCATGTCACCAGCAGCGCCATCGCCACCGCGGCCAGTGCATCCCCGCGGCCAAACGTAAGCGCATGCAGACGCGTGCGCCCCTGCTCGCCGTGATAACAACGCGCATCCATGGCGGCCGAAAGCGTCTCGGCATGACGGAACACGCCGGTGAACAGCGGAATCGCCACACTGCCGAGCATGCGCACACCGCCGAGCGGACCGCCCGTCACGCGCGCGCCGCGACTTGCCTGTGCATCGGTCGTCTGTTTCATCTCGGTGGCAAATTGCGGCATAAACCGCAGCGCGATACCCATAATCATGCCGAGCTCGTGCGCCGGAAGCCCCACGCGCGCAAATGGTGCGAGCAGGCGCTCAAAACCCGCGGTGAGGTCGAGTGTCGGTGTGGTGAGTGTAATGGCGCTCATGCCGGCCATCATCAGGGTCAGACGGCACGCCATAAACGCCGCAGAACGCAGCGAGCCCTCGCTCACCTGCAAAAAGCCAAGCTGCCACAGGATGCGGCCACTCTGGTCGGAAAACAGGTTGAGCACCGCGACCACCACGACAATCGCCAGCAATGGTGCCATCGATGATAGGACCCGGCGCAACGGCACCCGGGCTGCGAGATAGACCAGCACGACAAAAAATGCGACCGGAACCAGCCCGCAAAAGCTTCCGACGGTGAGCACGGTGACCAGAAATGCGAAACCTAGGAGCAACTTAGTACGCGGATCCAGGCGATGCACCGCGCTATCCCCGGGATAGTAGCTGCCAAATGAGAACGCCTCCATTAGCAGCCCTCCTCTCGCGTGGGCGCCTTGGAACCAGCCTGACACGGAACCCTCAAAGGCACGTCCGCGCAGCCCAGCAGCAAGCCGGCCAACTCGTCGGCTAGCGCCTCAACCGTATAAAGCTTGTCGCAGCGGAGCGGCACACCGGCTTGCGCAAGCGCCAGCGCCATGCGCTGGGCGGCAGGAACGCCCAGGCCGATCGATTTGAGCTCGTTCGCGCGCGCAAACACCTGCGCGGGCGTTCCCTCGGCAAACACGGCGCCCTCGTTCATCACAACGATACGGTCACAACAATTTGCCAGGTCATCCATGCTGTGCGAAACCATGACAACGGTCAGCCCCTCGCGATGGAGTCGACCGATGAGCCCTAGGAAATCCCTGCGGGCAGCCGGATCGAGGCCTGCCATGGGCTCGTCGAGCACCAGCACCTCAGGTTCCATGGCGAGCACGCCGGCAAACGCCACGCGGCGCTGCTGGCCGCCCGAAAGCTCAAAGGGGCTCTTGTCGCCTATCGCGGCAAGGTCGAGGCCCACGCGTGCAAGCGATGATGCGACACGGCGTGCAACCTCGTCTTCTGGCAGGCCAAGGTTGCGCGGGCCAAACGCCACGTCCTGCGCCACGGTCTCGGCAAATAGCTGGCGCTCGGGATACTGAAACACCACGCCGACCTTGGCCTTAACCGCGGCGGCGTCTTTCTTGCTTGATAGGTCGAGCCCCAGCGCGCAAACGCTTCCCTCCTGCGGACGAATCAACCCGTTGAGATGCTGAACCAGCGTCGATTTACCCGAGCCGGTATGACCCGCCAATCCCAGAAACTCGCCGCGGCGCACCGTCAGCGAAACATCACGTAGCGCCCAGGGGCTGTTTGGATCGTTGCCCCAAAGAGCTTGTTTGCTCGATGCGTCCGCAGTGGTCGAGCGCTTGCGCCATCGACGGCGCTCGCGGGCGCTCAGCGAGTAACTATGCGAGAGGTGCGAGATCTCGATAACGGGCTCCGACGCGGCTATCCCGTCGGCCGCAGAGGATCCATTGTCAAGCACATGAGAATCGGATGCGGAAGGATGCCCTGCGATGTCCGTCCCGCTCCGCTCGGCATAAGCCTGTGCAATCTCGGCGACCATATCTGCCTCGCGCACCTGCGCGCAAACGGAAACGCCCTTCTCACGAAGTGCCCTACCTAGGCAGCACGATGCCGGCATATCCAGGTTCAGCCGCGCGAGTTCGTCCGCCCGCGTCAAGATCTCCTCGGGCGTACCGAGCATGGCAACGCGGCCCGCCTGGAAGACAGCAACGCGATCGGCCTCAGCGGCCTCTTCCATAAAGTGCGTAATCATCACGATGGTCATGCCGCGTTCGTGCAGCGCGTGACAGGCCTTCATAAGGCCCTTGCGCCCGCGCGGATCGAGCATCGAGGACGCCTCGTCCAAAATGAGCACACGCGGCTCCATGGCGAGCACGCCGGCAAGCGCCACGCGCTGCTTTTGGCCGCCCGAAAGCGCATGGGTCTCGTGGCGCTCAAAGCCCACCAGGCCCACGCCCTTCAGCGCCTCGCGTACGCGCTGCGCAATTTGCGCCGATGGCACGCCAAGGTTTTCGGGACCGAACGCAACGTCATCTTCGACAAGCGTTGCCACCAGCTGGTCGTCGGGATTCTGGAATACCATGCCCGCGGTCGAACGAATGTCGTAGACCAGCTCGGGATCGGACACATCCATGCCGTTGATGCGTACCGTGCCCGCATCGGATTGCAACAGCGCATTCAGATGCTTGGCAAACGTCGACTTGCCCGACCCATTGCCACCGAGGATGCAGAAAAACTCACCGTCCTCGATGTTCAGATCGACACCGTCGAGTGCCGACACGGCACCGTCATAGCTAAAGGAAACGCCCCGACACTCAATCATGCGCGGCCTTTGACCTGGTCCTTTTTAGGCGTGATGAGATTGGAAACTGCCTTATACACCGCCAGCGTCAACACCGAGTTAAGCACGGTCTTGATGAGGTTAAACGGCAAAACGGCGGGAAGCATGAGCGGCAGAATCACATCGGCCGAGCCATACCAGAACCATACGCCAATAGTAAGGTTTGCGACCATAGACAGCGCCGTAGCGGCAATGACGCCGAGCGCCAGGCCAATCACGGCACCCTTGTAGGTGTGCATCTTCTGATAGACGATAGCCGCAGGCAGAATATAGCCCATCGTGGCAACCAAGTTCATAAGCGCGCCGACCCAGTCGCCCGTGGTAAGCGCATGGATAACGATCGCCATAGCGGCAACAGCGGTACCGGCACCGGGGCCATATGCAAACCCACACACCATCGCCGGCACCAGCGACGGGTCGTAGGTCAAAAACGGCGCCGAAGGAAGGATGGGCAGCTGCACGTACATAAACAGGGCACCCAAGGCGCACATCAACGCCATGGTAACGAGCTGTTTGGTGCTCCACCTATTCGTGTTCTCAAAATGGATATGCTGCGACTGTTCAGACATAAGATCACCTGCCTCTTTCATCCGGACTCTAACCGTTGGTACTGGGATCTCACCAGTTCAGCCGGCATGCGAACCAACGCACACACGGGTCGCGGACTCATCGGCTCGGCCGCAGGCACTTTACCTGCGCCACGGCGTCCCTTTGACACCGCCCGATTTACCGCCAGTGGGGAATTTCACCCCGCCCTGAAACAGCAATTGCAAGTGTAGCACGAGCGGATATTCGCGCAAGTATGCCAAGGGTAATTTATGGTGGGGACCAGTTGC
>CABSBA010000043.1 GCA_902475825.1 uncultured Collinsella sp.
CTGGGAGACAACGTCACCGATTTCCGCTTCGAATCCCGAGTACGCGGCTACGAAATTCTCTAGCCCAGGTTACGCTGACCCGCAAGGCCGCGCTTGCCGCGGCCTTTGCTCGCGAAATTATATGAGCGAGTGTTCATACATTCAAATGGGAGGTTTGAATCATGGCAGCCGCCGATCCCAAAAAGAAAAAGAAGAAGCGCAAGAAGAAAGAGTCACTTGAACATAAGCGCAATCGTATCCTGGTAGCGCTAGGCATTTTTGCGGTGGTGTACGCCCTCGACGAGCTCGGTACCCTTACCGCCGCATTCGGCACCCCGGGCGACATCTACGCCAGCTTCGTGCTGTTCCTGGTGCCGTTCCTAATTGCCGGCTACGACGTGCTCCAGAAGGCGTTCAGCAACATCCGCCGCGGCAAGGCTTTCGACGAAAGCTTCCTCATGGCGGTCGCGACCATCGGCGCATTTGCCATGGTACTCTTCCCCGACACCGACCCGCACATGGCCGAAGGCGCCGCCGTCATGCTGTTCTATCAGGTTGGCGAGCTGTTCCAGGCCTACGCCGTGGGCAAGAGCCGCAAATCGATCAGTGCCATGATGGACATCGCGCCCGACTACGCCAACGTCGAGCAACCCGACGGCACGCTCGAGCAGGTCTTCCCCGATGACATCGCCGTCGGCACCGTCATCGTCGTCAAGCCCGGCGAGCGCGTGCCCATCGACGGCGTCATCGTCGAAGGCGAGACGCAGCTCGATACCGCCGCCCTTACCGGCGAGTCGGTCCCCCGCCCGGCCAAAACCGGAGACGATATCATCAGCGGCTGCATCAACATGACGGGTCTCATCCACGTGCGCACCACCAAGCCATTTGGCGAGTCCACCGTCGCGCGCGTCTTGGAGCTCGTAGAAAACGCCAGCGAAAAGAAGGCGCGTACCGAGAACTTCATCACGCGCTTCGCCCGCGTCTACACGCCCGCTGTCACCGGCGCGGCTGCGGTACTCGCACTCGGCGGCGGCCTGGTCACCGGCGCCTGGTCCGACTGGATCCTGCGCGGCCTGACCTTCCTGGTCGTCAGCTGCCCGTGCGCGCTCGTGATTAGCGTGCCGCTCAGCTTCTTTGGCGGCATCGGCGGCGCATCCAAGCTGGGCGTCCTCATCAAGGGCTCCAACTACCTCGAGACGCTCGCCGATGTGGATACCGTCGTCTTTGACAAGACCGGCACGCTCACCAACGGCACGTTTTCGGTCGTGGCGGTACACCCCGAAGCCGGCTATACCGAGCAGTCACTGCTCGAAGTCGCGGCCCTTGCCGAGTCGTTCTCCGACCATCCCATCGCGCAGTCGGTACGCACCGCCTTCCAGGGCGAGCTCGATCCCAAACGCGTAAGTGACTCCACCAATGACGCGGGCCATGGCGTGACGGCGAATATCGACGGCAAGCGCGTCATCGTCGGCAATGCCAAGATGCTTGCTGCGGCCGGTATCGAAGCGCCCAATTGCGAGATCGCCGGCACCATCCTCCACGTGCTGGTCGATGATACGTACGCCGGCCATATCGTAATTGCCGACACCATAAAGGCCGATGCCAAGCAGGCGATTCGCGACTTGCACACTGCCGGCGTCAAACGCACCGTCATGCTCACGGGCGACCGTGAGGAGGTTGCGGCGTCTGTGGCCAAACAGCTGGGGCTCGACGAGTTCCACGCGCAGCTGTTACCGGGTGATAAGGTCGAACGTGTTGAAGCGCTGCTCGCGGCCGAAAGCGACAAGGGCAAGCTCGCCTTTGTCGGTGACGGCATCAACGACGCACCCGTGCTCACTCGCGCAGACGTTGGCATTGCCATGGGCGCCATGGGTTCCGACGCCGCAATCGAGGCAGCCGACGTGGTGCTGATGGACGACAAGCCGTCCAATATCTCCCGCGCGATCCGCGTGGCGCGCAAGACCATGACGATCGTCTGGCAGAACATTATCTTTGCACTGGGCATTAAGTTGCTGATTCTGGTGCTCGCGGCGCTGGGCATCGCCAATATGTGGCTCGCCGTCTTTGGCGACGTGGGCGTGGCGATCATCGCCATCCTGAACGCCATGCGCGCGATGGGTGTCAAGAACCTGTAGCGTCCGTAGTCCCTCCGGCCGGGGCCGGGCTTGGTTTTGAAAACGTCCTCGACCAATGAAGTGCCCCCGTTCTGCTCCTTCGGAGCTACGAACGGGGGCACTTCTGGTCTGCGGAGTGTTTTCAAAACCAAGCCCGGCCCCGGCCTGCGGTAACGTTGCTGATGGTTCTTGGGCATCGCTTGCTGGCGGGGTTCCTTTGCTGAAATAGACTTGGCCGAAAGGGCCGCTGGTCCCGGTCGCTGGTTCGCGCTTTGCGCGAACTCCGCGCTACGGGGGATCAATTAGGCTTCCGTTGCTGGGCCCGCCACATCTTCCCGTCCCAGCATCGACCTTAGCTTCTCAAAGCTCTCTTCACTCAGGCAATGCTCCATGTGGCAGCCCTCTTGCGAGGCAACCTCGGGCGCTACGCCTGCGTCCTCTAGCAGCCCCACAAAAAAGCAATGGCGCTCCCACATTTGACGGGCAACCTCAAGACCGCGTTCCGTCAGATGCACATCGCGTTTGCCCATCTCTACGTAGCCGTTGTTCTCCAACGCGGCCATGGCTTTGGAGACGCTTGCCTTGGTTACGCCCAGGTATTCGGCAACGTCAATCGATCGAACGATGCCTTGGCGCTCCGAGAGCACATAAATAGATTCGAGATAGTCTTCTCCGGATTCACGCAGGGCCATGGGCCGCCTTTCGCGATGGCTTCTAGTTAGCCTTTGGATACTTTTGCTTGATTTACTTTACCGCAAAAGTTGCCCATGTCTTACTACGTTGTCTAAAAAGTTAACCGTGTTTCACAAAATGCGCGGAGCAAGCAGGGCGACACGACACGCAACGCGCAAGGAGTGTCCCCAGCTACCGGCAGAAAAGGAACGTCCCCAAGTGCCAAGCCGCAGCTATAGCAGCCCAAAGTGCTTGGCGGCGTTGTAGATGCCGTTGTCGTCTACGGCAGTCGTAACGTAGGTCGCCGCAGCCTTTACCGTGTCTTGCGCGTTGCCCATGGCCACGCTCGTGCCCACGGCGGCAAACATCGACAGGTCGTTCTCGCCATCGCCAAAGGCAATCGCCTCGCTCGCGTCGATGCCCAGGCGCTCCAGCGTCGCCGCCACGCCCAGGTCCTTGCCGCCGTTGGCCGGAATAATGTCACAGAACAGGTCGCACCAGCGCGTGGTTGTAGAATGCGACAGGACATCGGTAACTATGCCCTGGTCGGCCGGGTCCACAAAGGCGCAGAACTGGTAAACCGGCGCATCGAAAGCGTGCTCGAAAGGCTCCTCGTGATACGAGATTCCGGCATTGTCGGCAGCAGCCACCACACGCTTGGACAGACGGTTCACAAACGAATTCTCGCCCTGCATGCACAGTGAGTCGTAGCGCCCCTGCGCCACCTGACCCACAATCACCGCGACGTCGTCCGGATCAATCGGACAGCTGCGATAAACCCCCTCGGCATCAAAGCAGTGCTGGCCCGAAAGCGTAATGTACGCATCCCATCCCAAGTCGAACAACCAATCCGGCATCTGGTAGGTCGGGCGGCCCGTGGCGATCACGCACGCAATCCCCTGCTCGCGAAAGCTGTCGAGTACCTGCTGCGCCGACGCCGGAATCCGGTGCGTCTTAAAGCTCAGCAGCGTGCCGTCGATATCGAAAAACGCGGCTTTGATCATCCTCGACTACTCCTCGCCCTCGAGCTTCTCGCTCGCCTCGAGCCACGCCATCTCCAACTCGTCCATGGCGGCGTGGGCCTCGTCAATCTTTGCCTGCTGCTCGCCCAGCGCCGTGTAGTTGGTGGGGTCGACCTGGGCCATCGCAGCCTCGGCCTCCTCCACGCGGGCGCGCTGCGTCTCCATTTTGCGCTCGAGCGAGCTCACCTCGCGGCGGAGCTTCTGGCGCTCGGCGTTGGAAAGGCCATTGGGCTGGCCACTCGACTTGGGCTTTTCGGCCGCAGCCGCCGCGGCACCGGTGTCAAACGTGCCGGTCTTGGCACTCGGCGCACCCACGGGCTCGCCCTCGGCGGTGGCGTTACACAGGCGCAGGTACTGGTCGACGCCGCCGGGCATATGCGTCAGGTGGCCGTCGAGCAGCGCCCACTGCTGGTCGGTCACGCGCTCCATCAAGAAGCGGTCGTGCGTCACCAGGATCAGCGTGCCAGGCCAGCCGTCGAGCAGGTCCTCGACAATCGCGAGCATGTCGGTATCCAGGTCGTTGCCGGGCTCGTCCAGGATGAGCACGTTGGGCTCGTCCAGGATCGTCAGCAGCAGCGACAGGCGACGGCGCTGGCCGCCCGAAAGATCGCCGATGCGGCTCCAGAGCTGCTGCGTCGTAAAGCCCAGACGCTCGCAGAGCTTCTCGGGCGAAGTCTCCTTGCCGTCGATGACGTAGTACTTCTTATAGTTGCCGAGCACCTCGCGGATCGTATCACCCATGTAGGGCTCGAGCTCCTCGAGCTGTTGCGACAGTACGCCAAAGCGTACCGTCTGGCCAATCTTCACGCGACCGCGCAGGGGCGCGATCTTGCCCTGGATCACGTCGAGCAGCGTCGACTTACCGGCGCCGTTCTCGCCCAAAAGTCCATAACGGTCGCCCGCTCCGATGAGCCAGGTCACGTCGGAAAGTACCTGCTTGGGCGCGCCATCGGTATCCGCATAGCCGGCGTCCACGTCGACCACGTCGATAACCTGCTTGCCCAGGCGGCTCACCGCCAGGCGCTTGAGCTCCAGCTCGTCGCGCACGGGCGGTACGTCGGCGATGAGCTCGCGAGCGGCATCCACGCGAAACTTGGGCTTGGTTGAGCGCGCCTGGGCGCCGCGGCTCAGCCACGCGAGCTCCTTGCGCGCCATGTTGCGACGGCGCTCCTCGGTAACGGCGGCCATGCGGTCGCGCTCCACGCGCTGCAGGATGTAGGCCGAGTAGCCGCCCTCGAAGGGGTCGACCTGGCCGTCGTGAACCTCCCACATGCTGGTACAGACCTCGTCCAGGAACCAGCGGTCGTGCGTGACCACGAGCATCGCGCCCTGACCGCGCTGCCAGCGGGCCTTTAAGTGGCGCGCGAGCCAGTTGATGGTACGCATGTCCAGGTGGTTGGTGGGCTCGTCGAGCATGAGCACGTCATAGTCGCCAATCAGCAGGCGCGCGAGGTCCACGCGACGGCGCTGACCGCCCGAGAGCTCGCCCACCGTGCCCTCCCAGGGCACATCGCTAATAAGACCGGCCAGAATCTGGCGCGTACGCGGGCTCGAGGCCCACTCGTACTCGGGCGTGTCACCGACGACGGCATGATGCACGGTGTCGGTATCGGCCAGGTTGTCCTTTTGGCCGAGCAATCCGATCGTGGTGTCACGGCGGTGCGTCACGCGGCCGTCGTCGGGCTCCAGCGTGCCGGCGAGCACGCTCAGCAGCGTCGACTTGCCGTCGCCGTTTTTGCCGACGATACCAATACGGTCGCCCTCGTCCACGCCGAGCGTCACGCTATCGAAAATATGCTTAGTGGGAAACTCTAGGCTGACGGAATCGCATCCCAAAAGAATCGCCATATGCCCTGCTCCTTCGTAGAAATTCAACGTTGTCCATGATAGCAGCGAGCCACACCCCAAACCACCACGAAGGTGCCTGTCCCCTTTGTGGTGGTCGTTTCGGTCGCAGGGCAAAAAAGCGGGCCATCTCCCGCAAGAGATGACCCGCCTCTCCAATCAGTCCCACGGCAACCGTGGCCGCCGCGGGCCTCAAGCATGTCCCGGACTAGGAGAACATGCCGGTGAGGTAATCATTCAGCCGCTTATCCTTGGGCCGTTGGAAAATCTCGTCGGTCTCGTCGTACTCGACCATATCGCCCATGTAGAAGAACGCCGTGCGGTTGGACACGCGCGACGCCTGCTCCATGTTGTGCGTCACGATAACGATGGCACGGTCGGCAACGATCGATGACATGAGGTCCTCGATCGCCAGCGTCGAGATGGGGTCGAGCGCCGAGCAGGGCTCGTCAAACAGGATCACGTCGGGGTTGAGCGCCAGCGTGCGCGCGATGCACAGACGCTGCTGCTGGCCGCCGGACATCTGGTAGGGATACTTGTCGAGCTTGTCCTTGACCTCGTCCCACAGCGCCGCGCCGCGCAGACTCTCCTCGACCATGCGGTCGAGCTCGTCGTGGTCGGTGATGCCGTGGCGCTTAGGCGCAAACGTGATGTTGTCGCGAATGGACTTGCGGAAAGGGTTGGGCTGCTGAAACACCATGCCAATGGAGCGACGCAGCTCGTACGTGTTCTCGGTCTTGATGTTCACGTTGCGCCCGCGGTAGCTGATCTCGCCCTCCACGCGGCAGCCGCGAATCTCGCGATTCATGAGGTTGAGGCTACGTAAGAAGGTCGACTTACCGCAGCCCGAAGGCCCGATGAGCGCCGTGATCTCGCCCTTGTGAAAGTCGAGCGACGTATCGTGCAGCGCATGGTGGTCGCCATAGTACACGTTGACGTCCTTGGTAGAGAGCACGACCTCGTCGCTCACGGCCTTGCCGCTCACGCGAACGCGCTTCTCGCTCTCCCCCACGCTCGACAGGAAGTCCTGGGTCTCGGACGATGCCGCTTCGGTTGCGGGCGTTGCTTTCATCTCGCTCATTCGGCCGTCATCTTCCTTGCCAGTTGCTTGCCCACGATACGGGCGACTACGTTAAACAGCAGCACGCAAATCATCAGCAGCGCCGCGGTGCCCCAGACGATCTGCTGGGCCTCGGGGCTGCCCTCGCCATAGATCTTGTAAATATGCACGGCGAGCGACTCGCCGGGACGGAACACGTTCCAGGCGCAGGTGGGACTCGACAGGTTAAAGCTCAAGAAATTCAGGCGAACCGGCGAGCTCATGCCCGAGGTAAAGAGCAGTGCCGCGGCCTCACCAAACACACGGCCGGCCGAAAGCACGATGCCGGTCACGATGGCGGGCATGGCCTCGGGGATCAGGATGTGCAGCGTAGCCTCCCAGCGAGTGAGGCCCATGGCCAGGCACGCATCGCGCTGGGCCTGTGGCACATCCTCGAGCGCCTGCTGGATCACGCGCACCAGGATGGGGATGTTGAACATGGTGAGCGCGACGGCGCCGGAGATGATGGAGTACTTCCAGCCCAGCTGCACCGAGAACACCAGAAAACCGAACATGCCGACGACGATGGAAGGCAGTGAGGACAGCGTCTCGATGGCGGTGGAGGCGATGTCGCGGATGGATCCGTCCGGCGCGTACTCAACCAAAAAGACCGCGCCGCCCAGGCTGATGGGCACCGAGATGGCTAGGGTAATCAGCAGCAGATAGAACGAGTCGAACAGCTGGTAGAGCACGCCGCCCTGGGTTCCGTTGGCGCGCGCGGGCTGCGTGAGAAATCCCGGCTGGAACAGCGTCGAGATGCCCTCGAACAGGATATAGGCCACCATGGAAATGACGACGAGCATGACGATGGCGGCGATCGCCGTCAGCACGCCCGTGGCGATGCGGTCCTGCTTTTGGACGCGACCGAGTCTCGCCTCGTCGATATAGATGCGCGTGCTAGCCACGAGCCTTCCCCCCCTTGCGGCCGATAAGGTGAATGATCAGGATGAAGATGAGACTCATGCCCATCAGCAGCAGACCGAGCGCCCACAGAACATCGTCCTGGGCCGAGCCCTCGGCATAGACCGCCATAGACGTGGTAAGCGTGGTGGTGATGGTGGACGCCGGCGACAGCAGCGACGTCGGCATGGACTCGATGCCTCCGATGACCATGCGCACGGCGAGCGTCTCGCCAAAGGCGCGGGTCATGCCAAGGATGACCGCAGTCATGAGCGACGGCATGGCGGACTTGAGCACCACGTGCCAGATGGTCTGCCAGCGGGTGTAGCCCAGCGCAAGCGAACCCTGACGGTAGCTGTCGGGAACGGCGCGCAGGCCATCGACCGAAAGCGTGGTCATCGTCGGCAGAATCATGACGGCCAGCACGATGGCGCCGGGCAGGATGCCCAGACCCGTGCTCACGTGGAAAACGCTCTTCATAAGGCCAACGACCACGTGAAAGCCGATCAGGCCAAAGACGACCGAGGGAATGCCGGTCAAAAGCTCAATAAGCGGCTGAAAGACCTTGGAGCCAAACTTAGGGCTAATCTCGACTGCAAAGATTGCAGAGCCGATGGCGATGGGCAGCGCGATGAGCGTGGAGAGCACCATGACCGCAAAGGAGGTGACGATCAGGGGCAGGGCGCCGGTATAGGGCAGACCGTTTTCGGCTGTGTTTGCCAGGTCCCACTTGGTGCCGGTGAAGAACTCGACGACCGAGACGCCGTCCTTGAGAAAAGCCGAGAGGCCCTTTTGGGCGACCATAAAGATGAGTGCGGCAACGACAAGCGTCACGAGCGCTACGCACGCACCCGTGACGCCCAGGCCCACGTTCTCAAGGTCGCGCTTTGGCAGTTGCTTTGCCATTGCAAACCTTTCCGGGGCGATTACTTATTTAGCGGAGACCTTGCCGCTGGCGTCCTTGACGACCTTCATGGCAGAGACGGGGATAAAACCCTGCTCCTCGACGAGCTTGCCCTGGACGTCGTCGGAAAGCATGAACTCCAGGAAAGCCTTGGTGGCCTCGTCGGCGTCCTTTGCGCAGTACATGTGCTCGGTCGCCCAGATCTTAAAGGAGTCGTCGGTGACATTCTTGCTCTTGGGCTCGACGCCCTCGACCTTGATGGCGTTGAACTTGGAGTCATCGAAGTGCGAGAAATCGAGGTAAGAAATGGCGTTGTCGGTGCTGCCCATCTGAGTCTGGACGTCGCCGGACTTGTCGAGCTCGGCGTCGCCCTTAAAGTCGACGGCCTCGTCACCAAAGACGGCGGCCTCGAAGGTGGCGCGGGTGCCGGAGCCGGCCTTACGGTTGAGAACGACGATGGTGGCGTCGTCGCCGCCGACCTCCTTCCAGTTGGTGATCTGGCCGGAGAAGATGCCCTTGAGCTGCTCGAGGGACAGGTCGTCGACCGTCACGTTCTTGGAGACGACAGGGCCCATGCCCACGACGGCGACCTCATGGTCGACGAGGTTCTTGACCTGGTCGGCCTCGAGCTTGGTCTCGGCGAAGACGTCGGAGTTACCGATGGTAACGGTGCCGGCGGCAACAGCGGTCAGGCCCTTGCCCGAACCGTTGCCCGAACCGGAGACGGAGACGTCCGGGTTGGCGTCCATGAACTTCTCGGCAGCGGCCTCGACGAGGGCCTGGAACGATGAGGCACCGTCGTAGGTCACCTCGCCGGAGACGGACTCGGCAGCGGCGGCGCTACCCTTGTCGGCGGCGTCGGATGCGCCGGAGCCGCCGCAACCAACGAGACCGAGACCGACGATGCTGGCAAGACCACCAGCGAGGCCGAGGAACTGACGACGAGAATAAGCCTGATCGAGCATGATCTTCCTTTCGTACATGCGACTCGCGGGCACCCTGCCCGCTTTGCTGTTTGGAAAGATACGGCCCCAACCGGGCAGCGCCCGCGTCAACTGCGGTTTCTTACGGGCATCTGATAGACCCTTACCGCAAACGCGGCTCGGCTTTACAAACGAATAACATTCCCCGCCCAAGCATGGCGCGCTTTTTACACCAATAAAAACAAAGTTGCGGTGAAATAGTTCCTGTTTGGCCATCAAATGGCCCATTCTAGGAACTATTCCACCGCAACTTAGATTGGGAAACCGCGAAACCTTAAAGCTCTAATTCATTCAAACGCAGGATCGCCACGATATAGATCTTGAGAGCTTGCTTGAGCTGTTCCTCGTTGGCGCACTCGTTGGGGCCGTGCATCTGGCCACCCCATGTGGGCAGCTCCAGGCCGGTCTCCTCGGGGCCAAACGACACGGCGCGGGCAAAGTTG
>CABSBA010000044.1 GCA_902475825.1 uncultured Collinsella sp.
TGGCGCGGCTCAACGCCTTGACCAGCGCATGGTTCTTGGCCATGCGCACTGTCGCTGCATAAAAAGGGCGGAGCAGCCCGTAAGGTCGCTCCGCCGCAGGTAGTGCGCTTATTTGGCGTGCCCACCGCCCGCCGTCATTTGGGCCGCATGCTCCAACTGGTCGCTCACGGCCTCCCAGCTTTCGCGGGCCGCTTTCGTGGATCCCGGAAAGTTGATGACAAGCGTATGCCCACGCTGCATGCACACGGCGCGCGAGAGCATGGCGCGGCGCGTCTTGGTCATCGAGTACGCACGAATTGCCTCGGCAATGCCCGGCACATCGCGGTCGCAGACGGCACGCGTCGCCTCGGGCGTCACGTCGCGCATCGAAAGCCCCGTGCCGCCGCAGGTGAGCACGACATTGGCGTGACACTCATCGGCGGCTTCCGCAATGGCATCACCGATCTCGCTGACGTCGTCGCGTACGACCACGTGTGAGGAGACCGTCCAGCCCTGCGCCACGATGAGTTCCTCGAGCGCAGCACCCGCCTCGTCCCGGGCAAGATCGCGCGTGTCCGAACACGTCACGATCGATATCTTCAGCTCCATAGCATTCCTCCTACAACACCGTTCCCTCAGGCAGGTCGACGCGCACGACGTCCACGACATCGCCAGCCTTGAAGTCGCACGGTCCTTCGTCAATGCGCAGCAGGCAATTGGCCCGCTGCATCGTGCCGAGCAGTGCCGAATTCTGCGTCTTGGCCTCGGTCACCAACAACTTACCGGTCTCGGGGTCGCGCAAAACCGTGGCGCGATCGAAGAAGCGTCGGTTCTGGCGCTTCTTCACGCCGTGCGTCAATATCGCCTGCTGCACGGGACGCACGCCCTCGGCAAAGCCGCGCATCTTGCGGATCGCCGGACGGGCGAGCATCTCAAAGCCCACATACGCCGCGGCCGGATTGCCTGAAAGCCCCAGGTAGGGCTTAGCTGCGAGCAAGCCAAACGTAATGGCCTTGCCCGGACGCATCGAGATGCGGTCAAACAGCACCTCGCCCTCGCGCCGGACGAGCGCCGTCACGAAATCGTAGTCGCCCGCCGAGGCGCCACCGCTCGTAATGACAAAATCGCACTCCTGCACGGCACGATGCACCAGCTCGGCAATCGCCTGCTCATCATCGGGCGCAATGCCGTAGAACACAGGCTCGGCGCCGGCATCGAGTGCCTCGGCCATCAGCGCCGAGGAGTTGGAATCGCGAATCTGACCGCGCGCCGGTACCTTACTCGGTGCGACCAGTTCCGTACCCAGCGAGATAATGCCCACGCGCGGGGCAGCGTGCACCCTCACGCTCGCGTATCCGGCGCTCGCCAGCAGACCCGCGCCCGCCGGAGCCACGACCTCGCCGGCACGCATCACAACATCGCCGGCATGGGCCTCCTCGGCAGCAGAGCGAACGTTCTCCCCCACTTTAGCAGGCGCCGAGAAGCTCACGTGCGAGCCCTCGTTGCCGTCGCCATCGAGCACGTCGACGATCTCGTATTTCACTACGGCATCGGCACCCTCGGGCACCGGCGCGCCTGTCATGATGCGGACCGTCTCACCCACTCCGATTGTGCCCTCAAACACATGGCCCGCGGCCTCATGTCCGATAACGTCGAGCGTCACCGGCGCCTCGCCAGACGTCTGCGCCAAGTCCGCCGAGCGCACGGCATATCCGTCCATAGCACTGTTGGCAAACGACGAGATGTCGATATCGGCCACGGCGTCCTCGGCCAAGGGAAGACCGGCGGCCTGCCACACGGGAATCTCGACGAGATCGGTCGGAGCAACGTGCGACAGAACAATCGACTGCGCGTCCACCAGCGGAATGAGTTTCTCTGCCATATGCACCTCTTAATGCCACGGCGCACAACAGGGGCGCCGATTCTTTATGCTTGTCTCAGTATAATCCCACAACGCGCGACCGCGACTTGGTCTGTACCCGCAAATACACCTGTCGGTTGCAGGCCGCGAAACAGAATGGATACCAACCCACCGGCTCATCGCGTTTACCGCGTTTTATAATGCTTGCGTTGCAACCTAAAAGAGGAACGTATGGCTCATAACGACAAACCCGAAAGCGCAAACGAGGCTCAGGATCATTCCCAGCCGCTCGACGACGGCGGCTTTTTCTCCCTGAACGACGTCATCATGGCAGGCAGGCATCAGCTCACCCGCTCCGAGCAGCTCTTGGCTGCCGACACGCGCCGCAACGCCCGCAACCTACTCGCGAGCGCCAAGCTGCTCGTACTCGTCGTCATCGTCTCGCTCGCCATGGGCGTTGCCGCTTGGGCGTTTTTGGCCTCGTTGAATATCGCCACCGACTATCGCGAACACCATGCGTGGATTTACGCACTGCTTCCCGTTGTGGGCGTTGCCACCGCATGGGTGTACAAAAACCACGGTCTTGCCGCCAAACGCGGTAACAACCTGGTCATCGACTCCGCTCTGGGCACACGCCTCATCCATATGCGCATGGCCGTCCTCACCTTCGTCTGCTCCACGCTCACGCACCTAACGGGCGGATCGGCCGGCCGCGAGGGAGCCGCGGTGCAGATTGGCGGCACCATCGCCAGCAACATCTCGAGCCTCGCCCACCTCAAAAAGCATGATCACCACGACCTCATGCTCGCCGGCATCTCGTCGGCCTTTGGCGCCGTATTCGGCTCGCCCCTTGCCGGAGCTTTCTTTGGCATGGAGATGTGCTTTATCGGCAAGATCGACTACACCGCGGGCATCTACTGCTTAGTCGCCTCGTTTACCGGCTACTTTACGTCGCTTACCCTGGGTACCGAGTACGAAGCGAATGTCATCGCCAGCGTTCCCGCCATGACGCCCAAGACAGTCGTCATCGTTGTTATCAGCGCCATCATCTTCGGTCTGACGGCACGCCTCTTTGCCTGGTCGGTTCGAACCGTCAAGAGCCTGTACGGTCGCTTTATCACCAATTACCTCGTTCGCGCACTTATAGGCGCACTCGTGGTTTTGGCCGCCTATGCCCTCCTCGACGCCTGGGACTACGCCGGCCTTTCCACGTGGCTTTCCGGCGCTGGATTTGCCGGCAACACCACCCTGGCGGACGCAGCCATCAAGTTGGTCGTCACAGCGCTCACCCTGGGCGCCGGCTTCCAAGGCGGCGAGGTCACGCCCCTGTTTGGTATCGGTGCGGCGCTCGGCGGCTGGATAGGTTGCCTCGTCGGAATCGATCCCAGCTTTCTGGCAGCACTGGGCATGCTCGGCGTGTTCTGCGCCGGCCTTAACGTGCCCATCACCACCTGCATGATGGCCATCGACCTGTTCCACGGCACGGCCGCCGGGTTCTTTGTCATCGTGGCCTTTATCAGCTACCTAACCGGAGGACACCGCGGCGTGTACCCCGCCCAGCGCATCATCTCACCCAAGCGCCGCTCGCTTATTGTGGACGAGGGCGGTACGGTGGCGGATGCTATCGAGCGCCACAACGACCTGATAGAGTAGATGTAATAATCGCCGTGCAGCCACAATCGGGACAACGCAACCCGAGCGCGACCGCACCGTCACGTCATACGCCGGGAGTCGCCCCATGCACGCAACTGATTTTGGTCGCACGCTCATCATCGCCAACCCAGCCGCCCAGTCAGGTGCGGCACACGAAGTTGCCGAACGCCTGCAACGCTTTTTGGACATGACTGCACGCACATCCCAGTTTGACCTGGTGCTGACCGAGCGAAATGGACACGCCAAGGAGCTGGCCGCACAGGCTCAGGGCTATCGCACCGTTATCGCCCTTGGCGGCGACGGCGTGATCCACGAGGTCGTTAACGGGCTTATGACGCAAAAGGAGGACGCACGCCCCGCTCTTGCCGTCCTGCCCGTGGGCTCCGGCAACGATTTTGCCCAAACGCTCGGCATCGACGATTTCTCCGGCAAGGATTTTGGCGCGCTGCTCACCTGCGAGCTGCAGCGTCAGGACATCGGGCGCATCCGCTCATGGAACCCCGCAAACGGTATCGGCAAGGCTTCCGTTGAGTACTACGACCAGACGCTTTCGGTCGGCGTCGATGCCGCCATCGGCCTGGGCACCACCGAGCTGCGCAAAAAGACCGGCTTGACGGGCGCACCGCTCTACACCCTCTCGGGACTTGAGCAGTTTGGCTTGCGCTATCGCAACTACCCCATGACAGCCAGCTTTGACGGGGCGCCCGCCGAGCGCGTGAGGGCGATCATCATGGCGATTCAGCTGGGCCCCACGTATGGCTCGGGCTATCGCATCTGCCCCGATGCCGACCCCTGCGACGGCATGCTCGACGTCTGCTACGCTTGTGGCCCCGTCCCTCGCACGGTTGCCCTGCCTATGTTTCTTTCGGCCAAGGACGGCCACCATACCAAGTTGCCACCGGTTCGCATGTGCCGCTGCCGCCATGCCGAGCTCACCTTTGAGGAGCCCGACTACCCCATCCAGGCCGACGGCGAGCCCGTTGTCGCCTCGCGCATCGTGGTGGACGTCCTCGGCGGCGCCCTCCACGTCTGGCACCCCACCCGCTAGACCCACCTAAGTTGCGGTGAAATAGGGACTGTTTATGCAGCTAAAGCCGCAAAAGGGGGTGCGGACAGAAAGTTGGACCGCGGGGCGGTCCGGACTGGAGGTTCGCATGTACAGCAGGGAGAAGGTCGAGCTCTTCCTCCTGGCGACGGAGGACGGCATGGGGCCCACCGCCGCCGCGGAGTTCGCGGGGGTCACGGCGAGCGCGGCCAAGAAGTGGGCGACGGGGCACCTCCCGCGCAGCTACACCGGCGGGGGCTGTAGAATCGTGGCGAGGAAACCGCCACGGAAGGAGGCCAGCTTGGGCCCCGACAAGTCGATCTACGCCCCGCCCGCGACCGGCCCGCTCGCCGGGCTCAACGAGGACCAGATAGAGAACCTGCTGCTCAGGGCGGTGTTGGCCGACCTAAAAGCGGAAGGGTGGGACCCGGCTTCGATCTCGAACAGGAGCAAGTGCGAGCTCGGCGAGAGATTGAGGCGGGCGACCGCCCTGCCCCTCCGCTCGATCACAGGTTTCTTGAGGATATCGAAGAGCTCCTATGAGTACTGGAGGCCCCGCGTCGCCGCGCCGCGCGACCGCGACGCCGACATACGCGACCGCGTGGTGCGCATCTTCCGCGAGGGCTCGGGGTGCTGGGGGTACCGCACCGTCTGGGCGCGCCTGCGCCGCGAGGGCGTCCGCGCCAGCGAGAAGCGCGTGGCCCGCGTGATGCGCGAGGAGGGCCTCGAGGTCGTCTACAACAAGAGGCGCGCCCGGGGCTACAGCTCCTACGCCGGCGAGGTCTCCAAGGCGCCGGAGAACCTCGTGAACAGGAATTTCCACGCCGACGAGCCCAACCGGCTGTGGCTCACCGACATCACCGAGTTCAGGCTCCCGGGCGGCGAGAAGGTCTACCTGAGCCCGGTCATCGACTGCTTCGACGGGATGCCCGTCGCCTGGTCGATCGGGCTGCACCCCGACAAGCGCCTCGCGAACTCGAGCCTGCTCAAGGCCTGCGCGGCGAGGCCGGCGGGCGCGCGCACGACGATCCACTCGGACCGGGGCGGCCACTACCGCTGGCCGGAGTGGATCGGGATCTGCGAGGAGAACGGCCTGGTCAGGAGCATGTCCGCGAAGGGCTGCAGCCCGGACAACTCGGCCTGCGAGGGCTTCTTCGGGCGCCTCAAGAACGAGTTCTTCCGCTACAGGGACTGGGAGGGCGTGACGGCCGAGGAGTTCATGGGGAGGCTCGAGGCCTACCTCGTGTACTATCGGGACGGGCGCATCAAGAAGTCCCTCGAGTGGCTGAGCCCGATGGAGTACCGCAGGAAGCTTGGATACGCCTAGGCGCGGTCCAAGAAATCGTCCGCACCCCCAAACAGTCCCTATTTCACCGCAACTTATGAGGAGGCTATTCGTCGCTGCCCGGCTTGCGACGGTTAGCCTTTTTAATGGCGTTGAAGTGCTTGTCATTGAGCCTGCGCTGGCGAGAGCGCTGAGGCACCTTAGTCTTTACGCGCCGGCGCGGTGGACGCCCGCGACGCCCAAGCTCAGCGCGCAGCTTACGCAGGCAGCTACTACGGTTTTGGAACTGACTGCGGCTCTCGCGCGCCGTCACGGTAATCCCCGAAGGGATATGCTTCATGCGCACCGCCGAGTCCGTCGTGTTCACGCCCTGTCCGCCCGGACCCGTCGCGCGAAACACCTGTACCTCGCAATCGCGCGCCAGCTCCTCGACCGACATCTCGGCATAGCGCGCATACTCACGCCATCCCATCGTGTTCTCATCCATATCAACACCTCCCCTCATACAAAAAATGTGACAAAGGGAAAGTCCCTTTGTCACATCGCATACCAATCGCTTGTGTTGCGCGCTTAGGCGAAGGTGATCTCGCCGGTCTCGCAGTCCATATCGGCGATACGGGCCAGGCTCTCGACGCGGAAGCCGCGCTCGCGGAGCTTATCGCCACCGCCCTGGAAGCCCTTCTCCACTGCAATGCCAATACCGGACACCTCGGCACCCGCAGCCTCGCAGATCTTGATAAGACCCTCGAGCGCGCAGCCGTTGGCCAAAAAGTCGTCGATGATCAGGACCTTGTCGCCCTCGGACAGGAAACGCTTGCCAACGATGACCGGGTACTCCTTCTGCTTGGTAAAGGAGTAGATGGTCGTGGCATACTGCTCGCCGTCAAGGTTGATGGACTGCGCCTTCTTGGCAAAGACCACCGGCACGCCGCCAAAATGCTGAGCCGCGATGCAAGCCATGCCAATGCCCGAAGCCTCGATCGTCAGGATCTTGTTGATCTCGACGCCCTCGAACAGACGGGCCCACTCGGCGCCCATGTGGTCGAACAGCTCAACGTCGCACTGGTGGTTGAGGAAGGCATCAACCTTAAGGACGTTACCGGCCTTTACGATGCCGTCATGGCGAATACGATCCTCAAGCTCCTGCATGGCGCAACCCCTTCTCGCGGCAACGATACCGCGCGATTAATAAACGTTGTTCGATAGTCTACCACGGACCGACCCCCGCCCGTCCCACAAGCCGCATCGCACCACAAACCAGTCTTTTTGGAATGGCGCGAAGCGTGGCAGACAGCCACCCAACACGCTAATGGCGGGCGCGCACCCTCACCAAACGCACCATGGCGAGCGCAAAGCCCACAGCGGCCACAGCCATCAACACATAGAACACCGAACGGAAACCACACAAGAACACATCCGGACGGCCTGCAACAAAACTGGTCACGGCCTCGCCCATCGCCACGCTCATCTGCCCATATAGGATATGCGACGCCGCCGTAATGCCCACTGCCATACCCGCATAGCGCGCCAGGCTACCCAGACTGCCAGCAAAGCCGAGCGCTTCGCGCGGAGCCGAGCCCATGTACAGTGAGTTATTGGGGCTCTGGAAAATCGACGTACCGCACGACATAAACGCGACACAGCACACGATCACAGGGATAGAAGAGTGCTCATCGAGCGTGCTTACCGCAAAAAGACCGCATACGTACACGCCCAGGCCGACCGCCGTGGGGCCCTCGCAGCCAACACGGTCCGAAACCGTACCCGAAAGCGGTCCGATAAAGGCATTCACCATCGGCAGCGCCAAAAAGAGCAGTCCGGAAATGTCAGAACCAAAGCCGTGGGCGTCCTGAAAATAGAACGGCAGAATAAACTCGGATGCGCCAATGCCAACGAACACGATGAGCATGCAGGCAAGGTTGATAGTGAAGGCCGAATTTGCAAAACAGCGGTGAGCAGCCTCGGCAAGGGGCATGGGGCGTTCGCCAGCCTCTGGCCTAACATGCGGCAGCGTGTAGAGCCCCACGATAAACGAGATGACGCCAATGGGCAGGTTGATGAGGAAGATGCTCTCCCAGGGAAAGCTTGCCACCAGCATGCCACCGAGCACGGGGCCACACATCATGCCGAGGGCCACGAAGGTCGCAAGAATACCCATGGCACGACCGCGCTCGCGAGCCGGAAACGACTCGGTGATGATACCCATGTTGTTGGCCATGGCTGCCGCGCAACCGACGCCCTGAACGATGCGTGCCAGAATAAGAACTTCGAGCGAGGCCGAAAGGCCGCAAAGCAGCGAACCGGCCGTAAAGACGATTACGCCCAGATCGGAAGAGCACACGTCGGAACGCACGTCGCCCAGGCGGCCAAACGGCAGCATAGCCACGCACGTCGCAAGCAGATACACCGAGCTCACCAGCTGAATGCGATCGAGGCCCACGCCCAGCTCCTTTTGCATCACGGGCAACGCCACGGTCACGACGGTCGAATCCAGACACGACATAAACGTCATGATGAGCACGGTAAACAGAATCGCCCATTTGTTCTTGCCATGGGTGTCGCCCTCAAGGGCAATGCGCTCACGGCGCAGCTGCTCTGCGGTTTTCTCCATATCCATCCTTTCGAGTGGCGCAACGCAAAAACGGGGCCCCAATCGCCTGCAAACAGTCGCGATTGGGGTCCCGCCTACGGAATCGGAACGAAAGGTCGCCGAAGCTTTCTGCCAGCATCGGCGCCTCGCACGCACGCTAGCCTAGCACTGCTCGAGTGCCTGCTCAAGGTCGGCAATCAGATCGGCCGTGTCCTCGAGGCCGCACGACAAGCGCACCATGTCGGCGGAAATGCCACAGGCAATGAGTTCCTCATCGTTCATCTGGCGATGCGTGGCATTAGCGGGATGCAGGCAGCAAGTGCGGGCGTCGGCCACGTGCGTGGCGATCTGGGCGAGCTTGAGGCTCTTCATAAAGGTCTCGGCCGCCGCACGGCCACCGTTAAAGCCAAAGCTCACAACGCCGCAGGTACCGTTGGGCATGTACTTCTGAGCGAGATCGTAGTACTTGTCGCCCTCCAGGCCCGGATAGCTCACGAAGCGTACCTCGGGATGACTCTGCAGGAACTTGGCAACGGCCAGGCCGTTCTCACAATGACGCGGCATGCGCACATGCAGGCTCTCGAGCGAGCTGTTCAAGAAAAACGCCGCATGCGGGTTCTGCATGGGACCAAGATCGCGCATAAGCTGCGCGGTTGCCTTGGTAATGAAGGCACCCTCGCGACCGAACTTCTCGGCATAGGTCACGCCGTGGTAGCTCTCATCGGGCGTGGTAAGACCCGGGAACTTGTCCGCATGGGCCATCCAGTCAAACTGGCCGTGGTCGACGATCACGCCGCCCAGGTAGGCAGCATGTCCATCCATGTACTTGGTGGTGGAGTGCGTAACGATATCGGCGCCCCACTCAAAGGGACGGCACATCACGGGCGTCGGGAAGGTGTTGTCGACCATCAACGGCACGCCGTGGTCATGTGCGGCCTTGGCAAAGCGCTCAATATCGAGCACGGCAAGGGCGGGGTTGGCAATCGTCTCGCCAAAGACAAGCTTGGTATTGGGCTCAAAGGCTGCCTCGAGCTCCTCATCGGTGCAGTCGGGGGCAACGAACGTGCAGGTCAAGCCCATGCGCTCCATGGTATGAGCAAGTAGGTTGTAGGTACCGCCGTAAATGGCAGAGCTTGCGACCACGTGATCGCCAGCACCGGCCACGTTAAAGATAGCGAGGAAGTTCGCAGCCATGCCCGAACTCGTGAGCATCGCGGCAGTGCCGCCCTCCATCTCGCAGATCTTGGCAGCAACCAAATCGCACGTGGGGTTCTGCAGACGGCTATAGAAGTAGCCCGACTCCTCCAGGTCAAACAGCTTGCCCATGTGCTCGGACGTGTCGTACTTCCACGTGGTGGACTGGTAGATGGGCACCTGGCGCGGCTCGGCATCTCCCGGGTGATAGCCGCCCTGAACACATGTAGTACCGATGGTCTGCTCGCTCATATCTAGCTCCCTTGCCTGGGTTTTAGTTTTATTCGGTTCACGATACCGCTACCC
>CABSBA010000045.1 GCA_902475825.1 uncultured Collinsella sp.
TGGGGCGCCCTCTTTTGCGTTGGATTAAGTTTTAATCGTCCAGACTAGCGACGCTTGCGGGTGGCCGTTGCCTTACGGACGGAGGTCTTCTTGGTCGGAGCCTTTTCCTCGGCCGGAGTGGCGGGGGAGACCGGGGCCTCCTTGGCGGGCTCGGCCTTTGCCTTAGCCTTGGGAGCGGTCTTGACCTCGGCAGCCTTCGGAGCCGGCTCGGCCTTTACTGCGGGCTTGTCCTCGTCCTTAGCCTCTGCCTTGGGAGCTGCAGCCTTGGTCGCGGTCTTCTTGGCTGTCGTCGTAGAGCGCTTGCGCGTGGTGGTCTTGGCGGCCGGCTTTGCCTCGACAGCTGCCTTGGCCTTGGGCTCGGAGGGCGCCTCCTCGACCTTGACGGCGGGCTTTGCAGCGGCCTTCGGGGTCGTCTTCGCTGCGGCCTTCGTCGTAGTAGCCTTCGTGGTCGACGACTTCGTTGCCGTGGTCTTCTTGGCTGCCGTTGCCTTCTTGGCGCTCGCGGTCGTCTTCTTGGCAGCGGTCTTGGCCGGAGCCTTTGCCGCGGGTTCGGCCTTTACCTCGGGAGCGACCTCGGCCTCGGCAGCTTTCTTGGCAGCGGCGGTCGTACGCTTGCGCGTAGTCGATGCCTTGGCAGTAGTTGCCTTAGCGGCGCTAGTCTTGCTAGCAGCGGCCTTCATGGTCGTGGCCTTCTTAGCCGTCGTCTTGCGGGGCGTCGTCTTCTTGGCGGCAGGCTTCGCGGCGGGCTTAACTTCGGCCTCGGCCGCCGGCTTCTCCTCGGCCTTGGGCTCCTCGGCAGCTGCGGGCTTCTTGCCGGTCGCCGCAGGCTCGGCCTCAGCGGCAGCGGGCTCATCGACAGCCGCAGCAGCCTCCACAGCCGCCGGCCTCTCGATCTCGGGATGCATAAAGAAGTACAGGTCCAGATACTTATCGGCCGAGCGCGTCCAGCTAAAGTCCTGGCTCATGGCCTGCGTGACCAGCTGGTTCCACGCCTCGCGGTTATCCCAGAAGAGGCGCGCCGCGCGGAAGACCGCGTCGCCCATCTCGTCGCCGTTAAAGTTGGTAAACGAGAAGCCCGTGCCCTCACCAGTGAACTCGTTGTACGGAACAACAGTGTCCTTCAGGCCACCGGTCTCGCGCACGATGGGCAGGGTGCCGTAGCGCATGGCGATGATCTGCGACAGACCACAGGGCTCAAACTTCGAAGGCATCAGGAACATATCGGCGGCGGCGTACATGCGCTGCGACAGCGCCGGGTCAAATTCGATGCGTGCGGCCATGGTGCCGGGGTACTTGTCCTGGAAGTAGCGCAGGCCATCCTCGTAGTCGCGGTCGCCGGTGCCCAGTACCGCCACCTGCACGCCGCCGGCCAGGATGCGGTCGAGCGCGTACATGACCAGGTCTAGGCCCTTCTGGCGCGTCAGACGCGTGACCATCACCATGAGCGGACGGTCGTCGCGGACCTCGAGCCCCAGCTCTTCCTGCAGCTTGGCCTTGCACACAGCCTTGCCGGAACGGTCGTCAACCGTGTAGTTAGTGGCAATGCGCTTGTCGGCCGCCGGGTCAAAGCCCGCAACGTCAATGCCGTTGAGGATGCCCTGCAGCGCGTAGGAACGCTCGCGCAGCACGCCGTCCAAGCCCTCGCCAAACTCGGGCGTCTGGATCTCGCGCGCATAGGTGGGGCTCACCGTGGTGATGGCATCGGCATAGTGCAGCGCGCCCAGCATGTAGTTGATGCTGCAGGCGTCGCAGCGCAACTGCGTGGCGGCCGCGGGAATATGCGCCACACCCAGGATGTCCTCCATCACGGTGTCGCTAAACTGCCCCTGGAACGCCACGTTGTGGATCGAGAACACGGTCTTGACGCGCTCGTAGAGCGGCAGGCCCTGGTAGAACTCGCGCAGGAACACGGGTGCCAGTGCGGTCTGCCAGTCGTTGCAGTGCAGGATGTCACACTCAAAGCCCTCGGGCAGGTGCTGCAGGCTCTCGGTGATGGCCTTGGAGAAAAACGCGAAGCGCTCGCCGTCGTCAAAGAAGCCGTACGGGTAGTCGCGCGCAAAGTAGCGCTCGTTGTCCACGAACATATAGGTGACGCCGTCGCGCTCGAGTTTCTCAAGCCCGCAGTACTCGTTGCGCCAGCCCAGGCTCACGTAAAAGTCGGCAAAGTGCTCCATCTGCGCCTTGTACTCGTCCTTGATGGTGGCGTACTTGGGCACCATCACGATAACCTCGGCGCCGGCGCGCACGAGCGCCGCAGGCAGCGAGCCCGCCACGTCACCCAGGCCACCGGTCTTAACAAACGGTGCGCACTCGGCCGAGGCAAACACGATCTGCATCTTTTTGCTGGAATCTGCCATATTGTCTCCCATGTTGTAATTCGAGAATAGCCGCCTGGCGCTAACCGGGCGGCTATTCTACATGTTACGAGCGATGTTGCGGTGCCAACGTTAACGCACGATGGTGGTGTCGGAAGTTAACGGAGCCTTGCCCAGCACCAGAATGTTCTCGGGCGTGCCGCGAAGCTCGGTATTGGTGGGAACCACGTTGTTCTTGTCCAGGATGGCGTTCTCAACGCGGGCGCCGCTCTTGATGATGCAGCTCTGGTTGATGATCGAGTTGGTCACCGAGGCACCTTCCTCGACCACGACGCCGCGCGACAGGATCGAGTTGCGCACAGTGCCCTTGATGATGCAGCCGGCCGAGATGATCGAGTTGCACGCGTGGCTGCCGGTCGCATAGCGCGAAGGCGGCACGTCGTGAGCCTTGGTCAGGATCGGGCGCTCGGGGTCAAAGAGCTGATCGGCCACGGTCTGGTCGAGCAGATCCATGCTGCGGCGGTACAGCGACTTCTCGCTGAACACGCCCACGACCTCGCCCTTGTACTCGTAGCTGCACACGTCGATGTTGCCAAAGTCGCCCTGGAGTGCCTCGAGCAGGTCCAGATAGTCGGCGGCCTGGTAGTGGTCGATAATCTCGAGCAGCGTCTCGCGGTTGACGATGCAGCAGTCCATAGAGGCGTTGTCGCCGTACACGACGCCGGCGCTCACGCCCGTCAGGCGACCGTTCTCGTTAATCTCGAGCTTGGTCTCGTCATCGACGTTGCGCGTGGCCTTGCAGTACACCACGGTCATCTGGGCACCGGAGTTTTCGTGCGCGTCGATGATGGTGTTGAGGTCCATGTTAAAGATGATGTTGGTGCCCATCATCACAACATAGGGCTTGTCCGAGCGCTGGAACAGCGTCTTGTTGGAGATGATATCGCGCAGCAGAAAGCGCATGCCGCCCTTGGTGGTGCCATACGCGTTGCCGGGCACCATGAACAGGCCGCCCTTCTTGCGGTCCAGGCCCCAGTCCTTGCCCGAGCCCACGTGGTCAATCAGCGAGCGGTAGTTGCCCGGCATGACGACGCCGACGGTCTTGATGCCGGCATTCATCATGTTGGACAGCGGGAAGTCGATCAGGCGGTAGCGGCCCAAAAAGGGAACGGACGCGATGGGGCGGTCCTTGAGCAGCACGCTGCCGTAAGTCGAAGAGTAGTTAGCGGTGATATAACCGATGGCCTTGCGATTGATCATCGGATCATTCCCCCTTCCCGATAACGACGTCATTTCCAACGACGGCCGTATCCTTGGTGGTATCGACAGAGCCGAGCTTCACGCCCTCTTCGACCGTGGAGTTCTCGCCCAAAATAGCGCGGCAGATGTGTGCGCCGCTCTTAACGTGCGCACCCGGCAACAGCACGGAGTCCTCGACCACGGCGCGCTCCTCGATGATGACATCGGTCGAAATGATCGAGTGGCGAGCGGTGCCGTAGATCTTGCAGCCGTTGGAGACCAGGCAGTCGTCCAGGCGGCCGTCCGGGCCAATGTAGTGCGGCGGACGCGTGGTGATGTTGGACATGATGGGGAAGTGCTTGTCGAACAGATCGAACTCGGGGTTGTTGCCCAGCAGGTCCATCGAGGTCTCGTGGAAGCTGGCGATGGTGCCGACGTCCTTCCAAAAGCCGTGGAACTCGTAGCTGTACAGGCGCTTGCCCTCGCCGAGCAGCTTGGGGATGATGTCCTTGCCAAAGTCGTGGCTCGAGCGCTGGTCCAGAGCGTCCTCTTCGAGCGCCTCGATCAGCACGTCTGCCGAGAAGATATAGATGCCCATGGACGCGAGGTTCGAATCGGGCTTATCGGGCTTCTCGGTGAACTTGGTGATGCGGCCGTCCTCGGGGTCGGTGGTCAGGATGCCAAAGCGGCTGGCCTCCTCCCACGGCACGGGCATAACGCTCACCGTGAGGTCGGCGTTGTTCTCAATGTGCGTCTTGAGCATCTTGCGGTAGTCCATGCGATACAGGTGATCGCCCGAAAGAATCAGGACGTACTTGGGGTCGTTGGCCTTGATGTAGTCGAGGTTCTGCGTAATGGCGTCAGCCGTACCCGCATACCAGGCGCCGCCGGTCTGCGTCTCGTACGGCGGCAGGATCGAAACGCCGCCGTCGCGGCTGTCCAGATCCCACGCCTCGCCGGAGCCCACGTAGGCATGCAGCAGGTAGGGGCGATACTGCGTCAGAACGCCCACCGTGTCGATGCCCGAGTTGGAGCAGTTGGAGAGCGAAAAGTCGATAATGCGGAACTTGCCACCAAAGCTAACCGCCGGCTTAGCGATCTTTTGGGTGAGTGCCCCCAATCGGCTGCCCTGTCCTCCTGCGAGGAGCATCGCGATGCATTCTTTCTTACTCATCGATTTCTCCTTCTGTCATCGATGTTCCTAACCCATTAGCGACGGGCGCGGCGCTACGTCACGCCCGTCGAGTAATGCCGTGCTGGCATAGGGGAGCTCGCGCGCCTTTACGCGTGCCAGATCTCGTCGCGGTACTCGCGAATGGTGCGGTCGCTCGAGAACCAGCCGCTCGAGGCGGTGTTAAGCAGCGCCTTGCGGTTCCAGGTCTCCTGGTCGCCGTAGCTGCCGGTGAGCTTTTCCCACGCATCCACGTAGCTGCGGAAGTCTGCCATGACAAGGTCGGGGTCGTTGTTGTTCATGAGCTCGTTGTAGATGCTCTCGAAGTTGCCCGAAAGACCCGCAAACGTGTTGTCCTTGAGCTCGTCCATCACGCGGCCCAGGCGGTCGCGATCGTTGTTGAGCGTATCCCAGGCAAAGTAGCTGTTCGATGCCCAGAGCTGCTCGACCTCGGGGGCGGTCAGGCCAAAGATGGCCTCGTTCTCGCGGCCGGCCAGGTCGGCGATTTCGATGTTGGCGCCGTCGAGGGTGCCCAGCGTAATGGCGCCGTTCATCATGAGCTTCATGTTGGACGTGCCCGAGGCCTCCTTGCCGGCCGTGGAGATCTGCTCCGAGATCTCGGCGGCGGGGTAGATGAGCTGGGCGTTGCTCACGCGGAAGTTGGGGATAAAGCAGACCTTCATGACCTCGTTGACGCGGGCGTCGTTGTTGATGACCTCGGCCACGGAGTTAATGAGGCGGATAGTCTCCTTGGCGAAGGTGTAGCTCGAGGCAGCCTTGCCGCTAAAGATGAAGGTCGTCGGCGTCACGTGGAAGTTGGGATCGGCGATGCGACGGTTGTAGATGTCCATCACCTTCATGATGTTCATGAGCTGGCGCTTGTAGGCGTGGAAGCGCTTAACCTGAACATCGAAGACGGTGTTGGGATCGATGACCAGACCGGTCTCGGCCTTAACGTAGGCTGTCAGGCGCTCCTTGTTGGCGCGCTTGGAGGCACCCACGGCCTTCAGGAACTCGGCGTCGTCCTTAAACTCCTTGAGCTTTTCCAGCTCAAAGGCGTCCTTGAGCCAGCCGTCGCCAATGGCCTCGGTCACGAGCTTTGCATAGGTGGGGTTGGCCTCGGCAAAGAAGCGACGGTGCGAGATGCCGTTGGTCTTGTTATTGAACTTCTCGGGCGTCAGGGCATAGAAGTCCTTGAGCACGATGTTCTTGATGATGTCGGAGTGGATCTTGGCCACGCCGTTGACGCTATGGCTGCAGATCACGGACAGGTTGGCCATGCGAATCTCGCCGTCCCACAGGATGGCGGTCTGGCGCAGACGCTCCTGCCAGCCCTCCTGGGTTGTATCGAACGACTCGTGCCAACGACGGCTGATCTCGTCGATGATCTGGTACACGCGGGGGAGGAGCTTGGAGAACGTACCGATAGGCCACTTCTCCAGAGCCTCGGGCAGGATGGTGTGGTTGGTGTAGCTCACGACCTGCGTCACGATGTTCCAAGCGTCGTCCCACTCGAGCTTCTTCTCGTCGATGAGGATACGCATGAGCTCGGGGCCGCACATGGCGGGGTGGGTATCGTTGGTGTGGATAGCAACAAACTGCGGCAGCAGCTCCCAGTTCTCGCCGTGCTCCTTCTCAAAGGTGTCGAGCAGGCTGTAGATGCCGGCCGAAACAAACAGGTACTCCTGCTTCAGGCGCAGCAGACGGCCGTGCTCGCCGGCGTCGTTGGGGTAGAGGATGGCGCTGATGGCCTCGGCCTCGGCGCGCTCGGCGTCGGCCAGGGCATAGTCGCCGCGGTTGAAGGCCTCAAGGTCAAAGTGCTCCTCAACCGGCTCGGCGGCCCAGACGCGCAGCTTGTTGACGGTCTCGCCGGCATAGCCCACAACGGGGATGTCGTAGGGGACGGCCAGGATGTCCTGCGTATCTACCGTGCGGTAGAACGTGCGGCCGTTCTCCTCAAAGCCCTCAACATGGCCACCAAACTTGATGGTCACGGCCTTATCCTGACGACGGACCTCCCAGGGATAGCCGTGAGTGAGCCACTCGTCGGTGGCCTCGACCTGGCTGCCGTTGACGATCTCCTGCTTAAACAGGCCGTAACGGTAGCGCATGCCGTTGCCGTAGCCGGCAATGCCCTCGGCTGCCATGGAATCCAGGAAGCATGCGGCAAGACGGCCCAGGCCACCGTTGCCCAGCGCCGGATCGGGCTCCTGGTTCTCGATGACGGACAGATCGAAGCCCATGTCGTCGAGCGCCTCGGCGACCATGTCGCGCACGCCAAAGTTGAGCAGGTAGTTGTCGAGCAGGCGGCCGATCAAAAACTCGATCGAGAAGTAGTACACGCGCTTCTTGCCCTCGGCGGTGACGCGGGCGTCACTCTTGGTGGCAACGGTGCGTGCCTTCTCGGCCACGAGCTTGGCCAGGGCGTTAAAGCGGTCCAGGTCGCTGGCGGCCTCGACGCTCTTGCCGCTAATGCTCATGACGGCATCGCGATAGAGCTCGGTAAACTCCTGCTTGTTGTCGAAGATCCTATTCATACGTTCCTTTCCCCCGGGGATGTTTCTCCCGGAACGGTTATGACTTGTATCCTACGCCCCCGCGGGGCGGGTAATTGCAGTGGTAACGCTTTTGTTACGCATCCTTGGCAGATGGCTTAACAGCAGCTGCCTTGGCCTTGGGAGCAGCCTTTTTAGTGGCTGCCTTCTTGGCCGTGGTCTTGGAAGCGGTCTTGGCGGCAGACTTGGCAGTCTTCGCCTTGGCCGGAGCCTTCTTGGCTGCCGCGGGCTTGGGCTTCACCGAGGACGTGCGCTTACGCGTCGCCTTCTTGGGCTCCTCGACCACGGGCGGCTTATAGCTGCTGGGACCGCGGCGCTTAAGTACCACGCCTGCCAGGCCGGGCACCTTAATCTCGATGGAGTCCATCTGCCCGTTCCAGGGATAGGGCTCGCTCGAGCAGGTGTAGGGCTCCTCGCCGGCGTATCCGCTGCCACCGAACTCGGGACGGTCGGAGTCAAAGATGACCTCCCAGTCACCCTCGCGCGGCACGCCCACGCGGAAGCTCTCGTAGCTCGCCGGGTCAAAGTTGATCAGGATCACCAGGTCGTCATCGACGTCCTCGCCCTGGCGCACAAAGCTCACGATAGACTGCTTGGAGTTATCCGCGTCGATCCACGTGAAGCCGTCGTCGGTGTAGCCGCGCTCGTACAGGGCGGGCTCGGCGGTGTACAGGTGGTTGAGCGCCTTGATAAACGCCTGATGATGCTTGTGAGTCTCATACTCCTCGGTCAGGAACCACTGAATGGACTCGTAGTAGCGCCACTCAATAAACTGACCGATCTCGTTGCCCATAAAGTTGAGCTTGGCACCGGGATGCGTCATCTGGTAGAAGGCCAGTGTGCGCAGACCGGCAAACTGGCGCCACCAGTCGCCCGGCATACGGCCGATGAGTGAGCACTTGCCGTGCACGACCTCGTCGTGGCTCAGCGGACAGATAAAGTTCTCGGTAAAGGCGTACATGATGGAGAACGTGAGCAGACCGTGGTTGCCGGGGCGCCACGGAAAATCGGTCTGCATGTAGTGCAGGGTGTCGTTCATCCAGCCCATGTCCCACTTGTAGTGGAAGCCCAGGCCGCCGTCCTGCGGCGGATAGGTCACGAGCGGCCACGCGGTGGACTCCTCGGCCATCATCATCACGTCGGGGTAGTGCGCCTCTACAGCGCAGTTGACCTGGCGGATAAACGCGCTGGCGTCCAGGTCCTCCTCGGTACCGTACTTGTTGAACTTCTTTTGGCCGGGATCGTCGATGCCAAAGTTGAGGTACAGCATGCTGGACACGCCGTCCATGCGAATGCCGTCCACGTGGAAGTTTTCGAGCCAGTACAGCACGTTGGAGACCAGGAAGGAGCGGACCTCGCCGCGGGCGAAGTCAAACTTGTGCGTGCCCCAGTTGGGGTGAATCTCGTGCTCAAACAGCATGTGGCCGTTAAAGGTGGCAAGGCCGTGAGAGTCGGCGCAAAAACCGCCGGGCACCCAGTCCATGATCACGCCGATGCCTGCCTCATGGCATGCATCGATAAAGTGCATGAGCTGCTGCGGGTTGCCGTAACGCGACGTGGCGGCGTAGTAGCCGGTCGTCTGGTAGCCCCAGGAGCCATCGAAGGGATGTTCCATGAGCGGCATAACCTCGATATGCGTATAGCCCATGTCATGCACGTAGTCCACGAGCTCCACCGACAGGTCGTCGTAGGTATAGAACTCGCCGCGCTGCGCGGGGAAGGGATCCATGGGGCCGGGGTAGTTGCCGTACTCGTCCGGCTCGCCCTGCGGCGCATCGCCGTGGCGCTTCCACGAGCCAATATGCACCTCGTAGATGTTTAGGGGCTGCGACATGTGGTTATAGCTGGCGCGGCGCTTGAGCCATGCGGCGTCGTTCCACTTGTAGCCATCGAGGGTCCACAGCACGCTCGCGGTACCCGGAGGGCACTCGGCCTTAAAGGCGTACGGATCGGCCTTGTAGAGCTTTTCGCCCTCGTTGGTCTCGATGAGATACTTATAGAGCTGGCCCTGCTCGGCGCCAGGAATAAAGCCTTCCCAAATAGCGCTCGTATGCATGGGCACCAGCGGGTTGGCTTGCTCGTCCCAGTCGTTAAATTCGCCAATGACGTGAACACTCTTTACGTCGGGCGCCCAAACGCAAAAACGCCAGCCGCGCGTACGGTTCTGCGTGTCGGGGTGCGCGCCCATCTTTTCCCAGCTGCGCTCCCACGTGCCGATGCCAAACAGGTAGACATCGTCTTTGGTGAGCTCCGGCGCGTGCGGGGCGGCTTTACGGGTAGCAGGCTTTTTGGTTGCTGGCTTTAGCTTTGTATCGCTCACGTTTGATCCCATCATGACGCGGCAGCGTGTTGCCTTGGTGACTAGATGCGAAAGGTCCAAGGCTGCACGAATCGAAGGGACGGCGATAGTTCTATGATTCGTTCCACC
>CABSBA010000046.1 GCA_902475825.1 uncultured Collinsella sp.
AAGAACAAGTCGAACATGCCTGATCGTATGGAGATCAAGAAGTATTGCCCCTGGTGCCGTCACCACACGCTGCACAAAGAGACTCGCTAGTCTCTAGTCACATACGCCAGTAGTTCAATTGGTAGAGCATCGGTCTCCAAAACCGAGTGTTGAGGGTTCGAGTCCTTCCTGGCGTGCCAGTCATTATTCCGTAAGCTCCCAATTGGGGGCTTACGGTTTACTCATGTATAAGCGCATTGCGCGGAGGTAACCCAAATGGCCAACAAGAAGAACAAGAAGAAGGCTCAGCAGCCGGCACCTGCCAACAACGCTGCCGCCAACTCCAAGGTTGAGGCCAAGAAGGCCGTTGCCAAGAAGAACGAGAAGGCTGCGAAGTCCAAGAAGAACGAGAAGCCTGGTTTCTTCGCCCGCACCAAGAAGTATTTCGCTTCGGTGAAGTCCGAGATGAAGCGTGTCACGTGGCCCGATAAGAAGGAGCTCGTGAACTACTCGGTCGTCGTTTGCGCTTCTCTGATCGTCGTCGGCGTCGTCATCGCTCTGCTCGATGCTGGCTTTGGCGAGGCTCTTGCTCTGTTCTCTGGATTGAGGGGCTAAACCATGTCTAAGCGTTGGTACGTCGTTCACACTTACTCTGGATACGAGAACCGTGTTAAGTCCGATCTCGAGCATCGCATCGAGACCATGGGCATGCAGGACCGTATCTTTGATATCGAGATTCCTATGGAGCGCGTCACCGAGATCAAAGAGGGTGGCAAGCGCGAGACCAAGGATTCCAAGATCTTCCCGGGTTATGTCCTGGTTCGCATGGAGATGGATGACGATGCGTGGACGTGTGTTCGCAACACGCCCGGTGTCACCGGTTTCCTGGGCGGCAATGGCAAGCCTGCTCCGCTTTCCCGCGACGAGTACAATAAGATGACTCGTCGTCCCGGTAAGGGCGATTCGCCCAAGCGCACGTCGGTTGATATTGAGGTCGGCACGTCCGTCCGCGTCACTGATGGCCCGCTTACCGACTTTGATGGCAAGGTCTCCGAGGTTAACACCGAGGCAGGCAAGCTGAAGGTCACCCTGATGATCTTTGGCCGTGAGACGCCGGTCGAGCTCGACTTTAACCAGGTCGCTGTCATCGCTTAAGTTTTCGTCCGTTCGCGCGAGCGTGCTTCTTCTGTGACTGCTCATCTCAGGAGTGCTTCTAACACGTGCGTGCTTACGATATAGCAAGTACTTCACACTCGTGATTCGAAAGGAATGACCATGGCTGAGAAGAAGGTTGCCAACGTCATTAAGCTCCAGATTCCTGCTGGTGCAGCTAACCCCGCTCCTCCCGTCGGCCCCGCCCTGGGCGCTGCTGGCGTGAACATCATGCAGTTCTGCCAGGCCTTTAACGCCGAGACGCAGGACAAGAAGGGCGACATCATCCCCGTTGAGATCACCGTCTACGAGGATAAGTCCTTCTCCTTCATCACCAAGACCCCGCCGGCGGCTCACCTCATCAAGAAGGAGCTGAACCTCAAGTCTGGTTCCGCTAAGCCCCAGGCCGACAAGGTTGGTCAGCTCTCCCAGGAGCAGCTCACCAAGATCGCCGAGATCAAGATGCCGGACCTCAATGCCAACGACATTGACGCCGCCAAGAAGATCATCGCCGGTACCGCCCGTTCCATGGGCGTCACCATCGCTGAGTAGCGATTTCTTTAGGTCACGACGGGTGCTCCGACCGGGGCGCCCGTTAAATGTGTGCAATAGGGCACACGATACGATGTGGGAGGGCTCACGCCCGTTTAACCACAGGAGGTAATGCACATGGCTAAGCATGGTAAGAGCTATAACGCCGCTGCCGAGAAGATCGACCGCGCCACGCTCTACACCCCCCTTCAGGCTGCCAAGCTCATCAAGGAGCTCGACACCGCCAAGTTCGACGAGACCGTCGAGGCCCACTTCCGTCTGGGCGTCGATACTCGTAAGGCCGACCAGAACATCCGCGGTTCCATCTCCCTGCCCCACGGCACCGGCAAGACCGTTCGTGTTGCCGTCTTCGCCGAGGGCGAGAAGGCCCGCGAAGCCGAGGCTGCCGGCGCCGACATCATCGGTTCCGACGAGCTCGTCGCCCAGATCCAGAAGGGCGAGATCAACTTCGACGCCGCTATCGCTACGCCGAACATGATGGCCAAGGTTGGCCGCATCGGTAAGATTCTTGGTCCCCGTGGCCTCATGCCGAACCCTAAGCTCGGCACCGTGACCATGGACGTCGCCAAGATGGTCTCCGAGCTCAAGGCCGGCCGCGTTGAGTATCGCGCCGACCGTTACGGCATCTGCCACGTGCCCCTGGGCAAGAAGTCCTTCTCTGAGCAGCAGCTCGTCGAGAACTACGCTGCCCTGTACACCGAGATCCTGCGCGTCAAGCCCTCTTCTGCTAAGGGCAAGTACGTCAAGTCCATCTCCGTGTCTTCCACCATGGGCCCTGGCGTCAAGGTCGATCCCGCTGTCCAGCGTGACTTCCTGGCTGAGTAACTAACAGTTACTGCCTGAGCAAAGCAAGCATTGCTAAAGAAACCCGGTTCTGCCTCGTGCAGGACCGGGTTTCTTGCTATCTCGGGCCAAAACCACCACAAAGGGGACAGGCACCTTTGTGGTGGTTTTACTTGTGTTACACGGGGGCGTCGTGTGTTATTGCCAAGAGCTTTGCGCGCATCTTCTACCGCAATGCCATTAACGTGGGCCTGTCCATCATGGAATGCCCTGAGGCGGTTGATGCGATTGCCGCAGACGATATCGTAAGGGTTGATACGGAGGCCGGCGTCATTACCAATGAGCGCACCGGTGAGACCTTTACGGCCGAGCCGTTCCCGCCGTTTTTTGCCGAGATTATCGAGGCCGGCGGCCTGGTCGCGCGTACGAGCGCCAAGATTGCTGAGGGTAAGAAGGTGCTGGCGGCCGTGGGCAAGCGCGCTGGCGTAACGTTTGCCTTTGAGGACCATCTGATTGGCGGCGCCGCGATCGATGTGTGCGGAGACCCGCTGCCTGCCGAGACCCTTGCGGCGGCAGAGACTTGCGACGCTGTTTTGCTGGCGTCTGTCGGCGGCCCCAAATGGGATTCGACCGACCCGACGGCTCCGCGTCCCGAACAGGGCCTTCTGCGCATTCGCAAAGAGCTCGGCCTGTATACCAACCTTCGCCCCGTTAAGATCTATGATGCGCTGGTAGGGGCCTCGACGCTGCGACCCGAGGTTATCAAGGGCGTGGATATGGTACTTGTCCGTGAGCTCACCGGCGCCATTTACTTTGGCAAGCACGAGCGCTTCTATGATGAGGAAGGCGCGGGCGCTGCGGGCGCGGCCAGTCAGCGTGCGGTCGACGTGATGGAGTATCGCGAGTGCGAGATTGAGCGCATTGCGCGCCAGCATTTGAGGCGGCGCTCCTGACATCGTGGGGCTCGGCGTGGCCAATCCGCTGGCTCAGATCTTGTCGGCGGCGATGCTGCTGGCCTACGCGCTCGACATGGGTGAGCAAGCCGCGTGGATCGAGAACGCCGTGGCACGCGTGCTCGACGAGGGCTGGCGTACCCGTGACATCGCCGATGCCAACACCCTGGCGGATAAGATCCTCGGCACCACGGCGATGGGCGACAAAGTCGTCGCCGCGCTGTAGGCGAGGCCGATTCAGACTGTCAATTATCTCAATCTGTAACATCTAGGGAGCAAAATCGTTCCCACCTGTTACAGATTGAGATTTTCGGCTGAGCCTCCGCGGTCTGTCTCGATCTGTAACGGCTAACCGATTATTTGGGCCCTACCTGTTACAGATTGAGACAAACCGTTGGGAGAGGTCGGACGAGTCAGCAAAACCACCACAAAGGTGCCTGTCCCCTTTGTGGTGGTTTTAGCGCAACGAGGTGTTCCCAGCCGACCATACGGGCGGCTTTGCGCCCACGCTGCTCGATGACAGCGCATCTTTAGACGCGAAGTGCGGAACCGGGTGTATATGCGAGCCGCATAACGTTACGAATTCATGGGAATGACCGTATCGCCAATTTGTACGCTTGCGATCTTGTCTGTGTCGCAAACTTGCGAGAACGGCCAGGTCTTGTGGACATCAGTGGTGCCGTTATCCAGCTTATTTGCGAAATAGCCGCTGTGGCTGGTTGCGTCCTCAACATGACCGTCTTTGAACGTCACGATGAGGGGTATGTTGCCAACGGTATCCATAGACTCCTCCATGTTTTGAGACATCTTGCCGCTGTTGTTGTCGTGTTCGATGGAACGATCTATGTTGTAGCGGACTGAAACGCCAACGCAGGATACGGTGGCTTCTTGAATCGTCGCCTTGGTGCCGTTATAGTTGACCGATTTGGGCGCGGGAATCGTAACGGATGTATCTTCGTAATTCAGCTGGAACTTAAGATCCCATGGGCCCGTAAGTATTTCCTTATACTCGGGAAGCTCTTTGCCCGCACGTGGCACAACGAGGGAGTTGATATGCGTGCGGACGGTCCTGCCCATAAGGCCGGGTGATTCAACGCTGAACTGTGCAAAGTATTGAATGCTGGAGTCATTGGGGTTCTTGTCAATGAGCCAGGATTGGCCTTGACCGCCATGCTCGCCATCAACGTATACGTTTCCATCGACGCTTCCGGCGATAGTTCCGTTCTCGCCCGGCTCGGAAAGCTTTTTCAGGGCAGCGGGATCGTCGAACGTAAGCGTATAAGCGATGGTAACCATATCCTTGTCGCCAATGATGGCGTCGGCGGTCACGGTGACTCCGTTGTTGGAACACCTGGCACCTACGGGCCGGCCAATACGGTCGATGATCTCGGTTTGAGAAGCAGATCCGTCAAAGATGTCGGAAAGCATGTCAGAAGGAAGCGGCAGGACGCCTGTTGCCATAGCCGTGCCAACGCCTCCAATGAAGACGACGAGGGCTGCCGTTACAGCGGCGATGCGAGCGACTGTTCTTACGGGACGGCGGGTGATGCGTGGCTTGCGTTGCGTGCCATTAAAGTTGCTTTGAGCGGTCGCCGCATCGCTCGAGGCGATGGACTGAGCAATCGAGTTTGCCATGTGCTGCTTCGCATTATCGGTAAACGAAATGTGCTCCAGGGCGTGGCGATAGTCATTCGAATTCGTAGTCATTGTGATCTCCTTTCAAGGAAAGCCGAAGTGACGCGCGTCCGCGGCTAAGGTGCTGGGCGGTTGCAGCAGGCGTCGCGTGAACGGCATCTGCGATTTCCCTGATGCTCATGCCTACGTAGTAGTGCAAAAAGATGGCGATGCGCTGTGCTTGAGGCAGGGCCATGACAGCGGAAAGAATGGCGTGGTCGCGTTGCGCGAATTCTTGCTCGGTATGTGTTACGGGTGCGCAGAAATCGGGGAGCGAATCGAGGTCGACAACCGGGTGATTCGCGTGCGTACGGCCGATATCGTGACATGCGTTCAGTGCGACTCGGATCACCCAAGCACGTTCGTGTTCGAGCGAGTCGAACGGTTGAGTGCGTTGGAGAATCTTGATCAGCGTGTCCTGGCAGATGTCTTGAGCATCGTCGGTGGATCCAAGGGCCGAATAGCACAATCGAAGGATGAGGTCAGAATACGTGTCGACCAAGCGCTTGGCTTCCCGCTCGATTTGATCGGCATCGCATCGGAGCGTGCTATCGCGGTTGCGGCGCGCAAGCATGGCGTCACCTCCAATTGGTCGTGGTGGATATAGGGAAAGCGTCTCGCGAGGTCCCTCTACATACAACACGGTCGAGACTGCATAAGTTGACAAAAAAGGACGGCACGTGAGCGCCGTCCTTACAAAACAATGAGTGTTCCCGGTAATTACACAAGCATCGTGATGGACAGGCCGGACGAGTCAGCAAAACCACCACAAAGGTGCCTGTCCCCTTTGTGGTGGTTTTTGATGGTTACCAGGGGGTTCTGGCGGCTGAGGACTCGATCGCCTCGTGACGTTTGAGCTCGCGGCGCATGGTTTGCGAATTGAGCCATGCGGCCTGCCAGCCGCGAGTGGGGTAGCGCGCCTCGTCTATTTCGATCTTGGTGTAGCCGCAGGCGTTGATGATCGTTGCCCCGCATGCGTGCTGACGCTCACGTTGAAAGTCGCGACCATAGCATTGGTGTACATGCCCGTGCACCATGTAGTCGGGATTCCAGGACTCGAGCGCTGTGTTAAAGCATTCGAACCCTCGATGTGGCAGATCATCCAGATCGCCCACGCCGGCGGCGGGTGCATGGGTGAGCAAGATGTCGCAGCCGCCGACCATCCTCACTTTGCGGGACAGCTTGCGCATGCGCTTGGCCATCTCGCGCTCGGTGTACATGTTGGCGCCATCCCGGTAGCGCATGGAGCCGCCAAGCCCCGCAATGCGGACGCCGCGATGCACGTATACGGTGTCTTCGACACAGATACAGCCGCCCGGTGCATGACGTGCGTAGCGGTCATCGTGATTGCCGCGCACGTAGATGAGCGGTTTGTTGATGACCGTGACCAAAAACTCAAGATAATCCGGGTCCAGATCGCCAGCGGACAAAATCAGGTCGACACCCTCAAAGCGTTCCTTGCGAAAGCACTCCCATAGGCATCGTTCTTCGGTATCGGCTATGGCAAGGATTTTCATAGGGCGCGGACCTTCGGCTCATTATCGAGCTGCGGAATGGTGCCCACTACGTTGTCAGCCAGCCAGTCCATCTCGACGATTTGCGTGCTCGGCAGTGGGGGGAAGCCCTCAATCTGCACCACGCCGTCTTGGCTATGGAGCTCGCCGCCAAATGGGTTGATGGAGCCCTCGACGATGCCATTGCGCAGTAGCTGAACGAGCTTGCGCGTCTGATAGGGCAGGCCCGGAGCGTAGCGAATGTCGATGACGCCCGAGCTCATGCCGTACCAGTAGTTGACGGCGCGAACCTGGCTGTCGTCACTGGTCTCATCCCAGGTGCCATGCAGTAGGCTTCGCACGATAAGTTCGTAGTAACGGCCCCAGTTCCATACCGGCATGGCGATGCCGACGACCTTGCCATCGACCAGGCGGTGGAGTCCGTAGGCCGTGGGGTCCTCCAGCGACTTGGACATGTCGACGCCGGTCATGACGCTCACACCTTCGCGGCACATAGCCTCGGCAAGACCGCCGGCGGGTATATCGCCCCAGGTGAGGATTACCTGCGCACGGGGGTCGAGCAGCGAGGCGCCGATGGCAAAGGCGTTGATCTCGCTAAGTGCGCCCGACGCGAAGACCGACGCGTGGTAGCCAATGCGATGGTTGTCCGCCATGCTGGCCGCAAGGGCGCCCAGGAGGAACTTGGCCTCGTACATCTTGCCAAAGTACGAACGGACGCTTTGGTGGGGAAGGCCGATAGAACAGTTAAGGAACCGAACCTGGGGATACTCAACGGCTGCCCTGAGTGTGTATTCCATCAGGCGGTGCGAGGTCGAGAAGATGACGTTGTCTCCATGTTTGACAGCCGTTTCCACGGCGGCGTAGAACACGTCCGGATCGTGGCAGTCCTCGAACGCCTCGGTGCGCACGATACCGCCAAAGTGCTCATCGAGATACTGACGTCCTTGGTCGTGCAGGCTGTCCCAGCTCGACGTCGCACGGGGGAACTCATGGATAAAGGCGATGCGCAGGGGGTTGGCCGCCGAATAGACGGTCTTGCCCATAAAGAAGTTGAGCACGCCGGAGGTGGACTTGGAGGGTGACTCCTCCTCATCGACGCTCGGTGCCTCGACAAGATTGACCTTGTCCTCGTCATTTTTGCCGGCAATGACCAACTCGCGCCACATCTTGCACAGGCGGTTTACGACGATATCCGTCGGCGTATCCAGCAGGCGGTCCTGGTTGTACACATTGAGGTAGACGAGCATGGCGTCGGCGGGCGTAATGTCCAGGTGGTCGCCGCCCGCGCGAAGGTAGGCGCGCTTAAAGAGCAGGAAGGTGTGGCGCAGGTAGTCGACCTTTTTCTGCGGCCATTTTTCGATAAGGTTCTGACCGAGCATCTTGGCGAGCGTCTCGTAGCTTCCCTCGCGCGAGAACTCGATCTCGTATAGGGGGCAGACGCGCCAAAACGCGCAGAACTCGCCGTACAGGCGGCTTTCGACGGAATCCCATGTGCCGGGGTAGAGACGGGTGACCTTGGCCGAAACCGTCGGGGCGTCTAGGAATTTGAGGACACTGACGCGTTTGTTGCCTTCCTGGACATAGAACCGATGCATGAACTCGGTGACGATAACGGGATCGCGATAGCCCTCGGTAACCTGGATGTCATAGAGATTGGACCACTTGCGGGCGAACTCGGTGCTAAACGGGAGCAGGGGCATGAAGTTGCACGAAAAGGCGGACTGACGGCCCTTGGTAACCGTGCCGACGACCATTTCGAGTGGAATGTCTCTCAGGCCGACATTCTCTCGTTGGCCTAAGGGAAGCTGGGCAACCAAGCTATCGAGGTCCGTGAGGTACGGATGCTCGCTTTGACTAATGGCGCGTCGACGTCCTTGCTCGCCGCGCTTGCGTGCTTGACGATAGGCCTCTTCCATAGTTTTGCTCCCTTAGTCGTTTAAACAACTATATGAACCATGGTACCACGGATGAAAACCACCACAAAGGTGCCTGTCCCCTTTGTGGTGGTTTTGGCGCGGCTGGGGGCGATGGCGCGAATGCAGGCGTCGGCGGCGGTGAAAGTGGTGCTGTCGTCGCTGACGATAAAGATGATCTTGCCCTTAATGCCAAAGTCGCCGATCTCGCTAAAGAGCACATACGGCTCCTTGTCAAAACTCGAGATGGGCGAGACGGCCGTTTTGGTAGCGCTGACGAGTTCGTCTGCTAGTGCATCGAGCGACGCCCATTTTGAGGGGTCTTTCACCGCGACGGGGACGGCCACGCGCCCAAAGGGCATCAGATGCACGAGCGTGTTCTTGGAGATATTTGAGTTGGGGACGATGATGGTCTGCCCGCAGGCATCTTCGATGGTCGTGTGGCGCCAAGTGATGTCCTGGACCACGCCCGACACGCCGCCGACCTCGATATTGTCGCCGGGCTTGATGATGCCCATAAAGGTCACCTGCATGCCGCCGATAAGGTTTGACAGCGTGTCCTGAAAGCCGAGCGAGATGGCGATGCCGCCGACGCCAAGAGCGGCGACGAGCGCGTTTGCGTTAATGCCAAAGCAGTTGTCGAGGATAAAACTGCCGCCGATCGTCCAGATGACGGCGCGCGCGATGTTGATGAAGATACTCGATGCCGGAAGCGGGTTATCGTCTCGGTTAAGCAGATGGTGCAGGGTCTTGGATGCGACCTTGGCGGCGACGGCGGTGCCTATCGCCAAGATGACGGCCCAGATGATGTTGTGGACCCACCGTTGCTCAAAGAAATGAAGAATCGGCTCAAACAATTCCATGTAGGGAAAACCTCCTAAGGATCATTCAATCATGATACCCACCAAAAAGCCCGTCCGATCATATCGGACGGGCCGATAACTTGGGATGGGGGGCGGCCCCAATAGAGATAAGCCTGACCATCCTCGTCCATCCAGACGGTAGG
>CABSBA010000047.1 GCA_902475825.1 uncultured Collinsella sp.
TCATCCAGCGCGGCTCGTGGACGGTCTTTAAACGACTTCCGCTCCTTTTTGCCGTAGCGCTGCCCATCGGCCTTGCCCAAAAGCAACCGGCACGTTGTTGCCTCGAAGCGCTCGTGGCCTATTTTGCCTATTGCTTCTTTTTGAGCGAGATCATCAAGCTGAGCGGAGACAACCTTGGACTTAAGTACCCGTCGTCTTTGACCTCCGCTAGCGGCATTACCATCATCGACGGCATCAAGACCCTCGACACCGGCATTATCGGCCCGCTAGCGGTATCGGCAACCGTCGTCGCCATCCATGACCGCTTCTACGATGCCAAGGTTCCCGATTGGCTCGGCACCTTCTCGGGCTCCTCGCTGGTCTACCTCATCAGCTTTTTTGCCGTGTTTGCCCTTGCCGCTATCTCGGCCGCCATCGTGCCCTCCGTATACGCAATGACCGAAACGCTGCGCCATGCACTTACGAGCGTCGGCCCCTTTGGCGTGGGCATCTTTGTGTTTTTGGAGCGAGCGCTCGAGCCCATGGGGCTGCACCACCTGCTCTACATGCCGATCTACTACGACAACCTGGTCATTAACGACGGCATCTACGCCACGTGGAGCAGCTTGCTCCCCATCCTCTCCCATAGCACGCGCCCCCTTAATGAACTTGCGCCGTGGGCCGGTTTTACCGCCACCGGCTGGGTCAAGCTCTTTGGCCTTCCCGCCATCGCAGCCGCGTTCTACTCCACCGCAAAACCAGAACGCCGTGCCGGCCTCAGGGTCATCCTTGTTCCCGCCATCATCGCCTCGGTGGTTTGCGGCGTTACCGAGCCACTCGAGTTTCTCTTTATGTTCACCCACCCCGGGCTCTTTTTTCTCTACGCCGTCTTATCGTCTTGCCTTGCCACAACCATGAATCTCTTTGGCATCGTCGGCATCTTCTCGGGCGGCCTCATGGAGATGGCAGCCTTCAACTTTATTCCGCTCATGCGCACGCATGCCGGTGCCTATCTTTTGGCGCTCGGTATCGGCCTTGCCTTTAGCCTCATCTTTTTTGTTAGTTTTCGAGCACTCATCTTGATCTATGACCTTAAGACGCCGGGCCGCGAGGATCATGTCGCCAATCGCGCGGCAATCGATCGTTTAACGGAAAGCGGCTTTGCCAAAGAGCAATCTCCCAATGACGAGGTCAATAGTCGATCCGATCAAGATCACATCCTCGCTGAGCGGGTAATTCAGCTTTTAGGTGGTGTTGGCAATATTGTGGGCGCAACCAACTGTGCCACGCGCCTGCGCGTCGAGGTCGCAGACCCTTCCATCGTTGCAGATAACGCGTCGTTTGTCGCGGTGGGCGCCAAGGGCCTCATCATTACGGGCAAGACCGCCCAGGTGATCATCGGCATCTCCGTTCCCCGCGTTAAAGAGCATTTTGACCAGATCATGGGCCTCGAGCCGGAATTTGTGCCCACCACCTCGGCCTCCCCTGCCGCCAGCGCAGCCCATAATCGCAGCGATATCTGTTTCTTCGATATCGACGGAACGCTCGCCTGGCAAGACCCTCGAGCGGCACAAGAGCTTCCCGAGAGCGAGCGTGACCTGTCCCCCTATCCCAACGAGGCGGTCTCGCAGGCCATCCGCGATTTCGTTGCAAATGGCAACATGGCCTTTATCTGCACAGGACGCACCCTCAGCTGCATCCACCCCAAACTTCTAGAGCTGCCCTGGACCGGCATCGTCTGTCTTGCGGGCGGTTACGCCGAGATCAACGGACACGCAATTCGCGATCTGTCGATGACGCCCAGCATGCTGCAGCGTCTTGCCCCCTACCTTGAGCAATCGGGCGAGGTCATCCGCTTTGAGGGCCTCAACGGCGTCGTGCGCATGAGTGCCGATGCCCCCGATGCTCCCGGATACGCGCGCACCCTGGGCGACGCAGTCACGCAGCTGCAACATTACAGTGCTTACAAGATCTTGATGTCTACATCGCTCGCTAACCACATCGCTCAAGATAAGGCACTTGAGCCGCTGCTGTGCTTTAACGAGCTCGAACTCGAGGTAACCGAAATCTCACCCCGCGAATGCACGAAGCGTGGGGGCATCCAGTCTGTACTCGACGCCCTCGATCCCCACCACGGAACCGTATACGGCATCGGCGACGCCAGCAATGACGTCTCGCTGATGAACGCCGTCGATGTCGGTATCGCCATGGGCAATGCGCCGGACTATCTCAAAAAGCGCGCCGACTACATCACCGACTCGGTCGACAAAGATGGCGTCGTCAAGGCGCTCGAGCACTTTAGGCTTATATAAGCAGCCGGCACGCGCACGCGTCCCGTTTCCCCAAATCGCCAAAACAGACGCGCCGGCAACTCCAATGTGGCAATATGGTATCTGCACACCGCAACGATGCAACCTAAGAAAGAATGCGAGAACCCGTGTCCAGTCCGTTTACCAGCTTTTTAGCCCAGCACTTTGACCAGATCAACGACTATCTGGCCACGTTCTTTGACGGACAGGCGACCTCTGCCGATATCGAGCGCTACCTGTATACCCCGCTCTCGGCATTTACGGCCAATGCCGGCAAGCGCCACCGCCCGCTCATCTGCATGCTCGCCGCCACCGCGGTAGGTGGCAGCTTTGAGAGCGCCCGCAGCGCGGCGGCAGCTATCGAGCACTTTCAATCGGGAGCGCTTATCCACGACGACATCGCCGACAACGGCCAGCTGCGTCGCGGCAAGCCCTGCATGCACCTTACCGAGGGTACGGGTCTTGCCATCAATTGCGGCGATCTAGCGCTCACCATGGTCACCAAGACGGTTCTCGACGACCCCACGCTCGAGGCAGACGTGAAACTCCGCGTGCTCCACGAGCTCACAGAGATGATCGTTCGCACCATCGAGGGCCAGGCGCTCGACTTGGGCTGGGTCCGCGATGGGCGCTTTGACATCTCGGTCGACGATTATCTGGACATGGCGACGCACAAGACCGCGTACTACAGCGGAGCCACACCACTTGCCGCCGGAGCCATTATCGGCGGCGGCAGCGAGGAGCAAATTGAGGCACTGCGCGCCTTTGGCCTGCACACGGGCCTTGCCTTCCAGATCCAAGATGATCTGCTCAACTTGATCGGCACCAAAGAGGCCGCCAACAAGGACTTCCGCACCGATATCACCGAGGGCAAGCGCACCCTTGTCGCTGTGCACGCCCTGTCAGACGAGCGTTATCACGACGAGGTCGAGGCAATCCTTTCCTCGGGCACCGAGGACCCCGCGCAACTTGCACGCGCCGTGGAGATCTTCCAGCAGACCGGCTCTATCGATTTCGCCCACAACTACGCGCTCAACCTGACCACCAAGGCCAAGGCTGCTATCGAAAGCGTCGAGCTCGACCCGCATGCGCGCGAGCTGTTCGACTCCATGGCAGATTTCTTTGTGGAGCGCCTTAACTAGCGAGGTTATAAAACCTGTCAGCAGCGTATTTGGGTACAACTTGCTACACTGTTGAGTGCATGTTTATGCATCCCTTTGCGTTGTCTATCCGACATACGCTCAAATAGTACGAATGGTACGCCGAAAGGGGTTCGTTCATGGAACCTATTACAACGGGCATGCAGGGAGCAGCCGTCGAGGACGTGCAGTCTCGTCTCCTGCAGCTCGGCTACACGATTGATGCCACCGAGGTCGCCGACAAGCACTTTGGCGCTACCACCGAGCAGGCCGTTAGCACCTTTAGGCTCGACAGCGGTCTTGCCGCCGGTCACGCCGTTGACATTCCCTGCTGGAGTGCCCTGGTCGACGCCTCGTATAAACTGGGCGATCGTACGCTCTATCTGCGTATGCCCAATTTCCATGGTGCCGACGTTCAGGCCCTGCAGAGGGCGCTCAACGTTTTGGGCTTTGCCTGCGGTGAGGACGACGGCTATTTTGGCCCGCACACCGAGGCCGCTCTGCAGCAGTTCCAAGAAAATGTCGGCCTGTTTGCCGATGGCATGGCGTTCCAGGATACCTACGCCTATATCAACCGCCTGCATCACGTGTGGGAGGGCAAGCCCTCGGTGACCGAGGCCGAGTCGCGCATCGGCTTTGCCCGCGCCGCCAACGTGCTCGAGCGCTTCCAGATTGCCGTCATCGGTGAGGACCCCATCGCGCGTAGCGTTGCATCGCGCATGTGGAACATCGCCACGGCGACGACCGACAACAGCGGCATGATGCTTTGCGATTCCGAGGTTCCGACCGACGTGGACCTGGTGCTCGAAATTGCAAGCGATGAGCTGCCCGCAGATGCAGCGCCGCGCGCCACGATCGCCCTTGCCGAGTGTCACAACCTGGCGCAGCGCATCCGCACTGCCAATGTCGCCGCACAGCAAAAGCCCGCGCGCATCCGCATTGAGCTCACGGGCATGACGCGCTACAACGGAACCTTCACCGCAAGTGATGCGCAGACACTCGCCGTACGCCTGCTCGACGGCGTTTGCGATGCCCTCGCAGATTAGGTAAACTAAACGAGTTGCTTTTGGGCAACACCACACATTGGGACGTAGTTCAACGGTAGAACTCCGGTTTTTGGTGCCGGCTGTTGGGGGTTCGAATCCCTCCGTCCCAGCCATTATAATTGAGCGCCCTGAGCCCATAACGACCCAGGGCGCTTTCTTGTGGGCAAGCGGAGGGATTCGAACCCGCCAGGGTGCGGAGCTGAGGAAACGCGAAGCGTTTTCCAGCGCAGCACGCAAGGAGCGAAGCGACGCAGCGGGGCGCGGCCGCCGGCAGGCGGACGCGGAATCCCTCCGTCCCACATCGACCGAGAGCTCCTCGCGTTAAGAAAATCGAGTCAACGCCGCCAAGCGGAGAGATTCGAACCCGCCAGGGTGCGGAGCTGAGGAAACGCGAAGGCGCCCCAAGCCCGAAAGGACCAAGAGCGCCTTACATCAAGAAATATCAGCCCAGTTCCGAAAAGCGAGCCGCATGCAACAACCAAGTAACCACAGGCCCCGGGAGAGCGGGGACACCGGCTTAGGTTTATCGCGAGTTCCGCACGAACAGGAGGCCACTTAATGTGGCCTCCGTCGTGAGCAGGACTGTAGAGCAGGAAACCTAAGCCGGTGTCCCCGCTCTCCCGAGGCCGGCGGAACTAATTGTTCAGCATGCGGTCGAAGCTTCCCGAGTCGCCATCCCGATAGTCGGCGGTCATCAGAATCTCCTGCGGAATGCGCCCGCCCTCACGCAGCACGTTGCGGAACTGTACGCGCGTGACCATGGGCAGATCCTTGATCGTCGCCGCCAGGTTCTGCGGTACACCCTGGTTGGCAGCCGCGGGCTCGCACTCACCGCCGGCCTTCACGCGGCGCTTGTGCTCGGCGAGCATGGCGCGATACATACCGGCATGCAGGCGAATCTCAACAACATTGGCATTACGGGTCTGCTCGACAATGCGCGCACCCTCTCGGTCGATATCGCCCACGTAGTAGACATAGTTAAAGCGATAGCCGATCTCGGCCAGATAATCATCCAGTGCGTGCGAAACGCTCGCCTTGCAGCCACCGCCAAAGATCACGCCACCCACCTTGGTGCCAAAAAGCTTAGCGTGCTTGCGGCCGCGCAGGAGCTTGACGATCTCGTCATAGGTGTCCAGGTTCTCGACCATAATGAACGGCTTGTCGGCGCCCAGCGTAAAGAAGCCTGTAAAGTGCACAGGACGGTTGGGAGCAACCTTGATTGCCTGCATGCTAATGCCCTTTTCGGTCATACGCCGAATCAGACGCTCGCCATGCTTGCCGTCAAAGGCCTTCTCATCGTTAAAAATCTGGTAGGCGCGCTGGCGACGCGAAGCGACCGGCGTGTCGGCGCCGCGATTCTGCTCTATCCAAGCCTGGATGATCGCAATCTCCTCGGCAATCTTGCGGTTGGACATCTCGTTGTGCTGAGTGCGCTGCTGAGCCTTTTTGCCGTCCTTGCCCTCGACCTTAACAATTTGAGTCTGCTGCTCCTTAATCTTGGAGAGCGCCATTGGCGTAGGAACGACCTTGAGCAGCTGCCTTCCCAGGACACGTGCCAGAGCAAACGCCGAAACCTCGCCATGAGCGGGCGACTCAGGCTGCTGGGCAGCCGCATCGTTTGCAGTCGGTTTGGGCTGCGCCTGGGATTTGCGCTTGGAATCCGCCTGAGCTTTGCGCTCTTGCTTTGGCGCGGACGGACCCTTTTGCGAGCGCTCGGGCTTGTCCCCCTTCGCCGGCTGGCGCTTGGGCTGCTCCACCAGGGCCTCAGCCTTCGCGTCCTTACTTTGCGTCGCTGCCTTCTCGGCCGCGGCCTCGGCATTTGAGCCACGACCGCCGCGGTGACGACGGCGGCGGGGCTTGCTTGAGGCGCTCTCCCCTGTCTGCTTATCAGCGGACTGTTGAGCTTTGACCTCGGTGTCAGTCGCAGACTGCGACTCGGAAGGTTGCTGCTCGCAAGCCACCGGCTCAACGGTTTTCTCAGTTTGTTCGGCCTTATCGGCCTGAGCGGTCGAAGCCGGCTCGCCCTTCTCCTGACGCTTTACGGGATACGCGCGTCCCGCAAAACCGCGACCGGGACGACACGAACCCGGAGCCCTCTTGGCAGACTCCTCAACATCGCCTGCAGCATTGGAAGGCTCTTCAGCCTCATGCGCGACATCCTGCTGCGCAGCCTTAAAGTGAGCACCGCGACGACGCTTGGGCTCTTGGGCCTCCATGGGCTTTTGCTCCTTCGCGGGCTTCTGCGACTCGGCAGCAACCTCGGTCTCAACAGCCTCGGTATCGAGCTCATCCTTTTGAGCCACGGCGCGACGGAAGCGCTCCTGCTGGGCACGGCGCTGAGCATCGCGCTTGCCGCCCCCGCCAAAACCGCCGCGGCCAGCCTTGGCCGTAAAGGCGCGAACGACGCTCTCGTCAAGCAGCTCGTCGGTATCGACATGCTCGCGCGGAGCTGTTTCCACCGAAGCGGGCGCCTCTACAACGTCCTCGACGGCCTCTTCGGCAACCTCGACAGCCTCGGCAAGCTGCTCCTGGGCATCACGAATCTCGGCATGAATGGTATAGAACGCCGGGCGTCCGTTAATGCCGCTGCCCTCGATCTTGGTAACGATCTTTGCCGCGATGAGTTCGTCGCGCATCGCCTTGGTGTCGCATTCCTTATCGACGGAGCGGAAAATCTGCGCCAGCGCGCTCGACTTGATCTTGAGTGCCTTGCGGCAGAGCAGGTCGTAGGCAACTAGCTTGGCGCGCTCGGCAGAAAGCGACGTCTGGCTGCTCAGGCGCTCAGCCAGGGCGTCGACATTATTTTGGTTATCGGAATATACCGTCTTGGCCACGGGGCCCCTTTCATATGTACACATATACGTCTATATGGTACAACGCGCGCCCTTATCCACGCAAAACATCTGCGAGAGCACTCGGTCATCGCCCGCTTTTGCATGAAAAAAGACCGAGCCCGCGCAGCCGCGGACCCGGTCTTATCGAGTTGTATAGATGTGACGTTCAACTCGTCAGGTCGATTACGCCTTGGCAGCCTCGGCGTCGGCGGGAGCCTCGGCGGCAGCGGCGCGGCCATACTCGACTTTGCCCATCTCGGACCACTCGGGCTCCTCGTCGGGCATGGAACCGGCCTCCTTGTCGAAGAACTCCTTGAGGCAGTTGACGGCAACGATGAGGCCCAGGACCATCAGCAGGACGGCGAAGACGAGCTGCAGGCCCTTGGTAGCGGCGACGGAAACGGCAGCCGTGGTGGCGGTAGCCGGGATGGTGCCGAAGAAACCGTAGGCCTGGACGGCGGTCATGCAGCCCATGGCGCTCTGGACCAGCGAAGTGAAGGTGCAGCAGAGCAGGAAGGCGACGGGCACGTAGAGCATCCAACCCTTGCGGCCGGTGCACTTGCAGAACACGGCGAGGGTGATCATGGTCATACCGCCGAGCAGCTGGTTAGAAGCACCGAAGAGCGGCCAGATGTTGGCATAGCCACCAAAGGCGAGGGCGAGGCCAGGAAGCAGGGTAACGACCGTGGCGAACCAGGGGTTGCCGAGGACCTTCATGTAGCCGGCCTTGGACTCGATGGCCAGGGCGTCGTTGGTCTGGGCAAAGAACTCGGAGAACGAGGTGCGAGCGATGCGGGCGACGGCATCGAGCGAGGTCAGGGCCAGAGCGGAAACGTTCATGGTCATGAAGACGGTTGCGAGCGTGCCGTCAACGCCGAAGGCCTGCATACCGCGGGAGATGCCAGCGGCGAAGATCTGGAACGGGGTGGAAGCGACGCCGGCGTTAAGGGCGCCGGTACCGGCGGTGTTCATGTCGGAGAACATGATGCCGGCGACGATGATGGCAAGGATGCCGACGAAGGACTCGACGATCATGGCGCCGTAACCGACCTTGACGGCGTCCTGCTCCTTCTCGACCTGCTTGGAGGAGGTACCAGAAGAAACGAGGCTGTGGAAACCGGAGAGAGCACCGCAAGCGACAGAGACGAACAGGACCGGGAACATCATGCCGGAGGCAGTGGAGAAGCCGGTAAAGACCGGAGCGGTGATAGTGGCCTGACCGTTGACGCCCAGGACGACGATGCCGAGGACAGCGCAGACGATCATGACGATCATCATGATGGAAGTGAGGTAGTCACGCGGAGTCTTGAGCATCTGGATGGGCATAGCGCCAGCGAAGACCAGGTAGACCATGACGACGGCGAACCACTGGAACTTATCCAGGTAGACCGGGAGCTGCATACCGACGGCGAACATGAGAACCATAAGGACCACGCCGGTGACGAACTCGGCAGCGCCGGTGAGGTTGAACTTCTTCTGGGCCCAACCAAAGGCGATGGCGACGAAGGTGAACAGGATGGAAATGGTACCAGCGCAGCCGGCGGCATAGGACTTGGTGAAGTCGACGGCACCGGTAGCAGCACCAGAAGCGTCAACGGCCGGGGTGAACATGAACGTCTTGCAGACCATGTCGGTGAAGGCGGCGATGACGATGATGCAGAACAGCCAGCAGAACAGCAGGAACAGCTTGCGGCCGGTCTTGCCGATGTACTTCTCGATGAGCTGAGCGAGCGACTTGCCGTTGTTCTTCATCGAAGCGTACAGGGCACCAAAGTCGTGGACGGCACCAAAGAAGATGCCGCCGACGAGGACCCAGAGCACGACGGGCAGCCAGCCAAAGGCCATGGCGACGATCGTACCCGTGACAGGGCCGGCACCGCAGATCGAGCTGAACTGGTGCGAGAACGCGGTGAAGGCGGAGACGGGCGAGAAGCTGTTGCCGTCCTTCATGCGCTTGGCCGGCGTGAGGGCCTCTTTGTCAACGCCCCACTTGTTGGCCAACCAGCGGCCGTAGCCCAGATAGCCGCAGGCGAGCACCGCCGCAGCCACAACCATGAGCAAAACTCCGTTCATTACATTTCCTCCTCTAAAAAGAACTTCCCAGACATAAAAAATGAGGGCCGTCGGTTGCGCTCGACGGCCCTCATCTTCATCAGCCGCCCGTTATCGTACGGGCTAGCTGTATGTGCT
>CABSBA010000048.1 GCA_902475825.1 uncultured Collinsella sp.
TTAAGCCTTTCTTTAGCGCTTCTTTGCAGCAGCCGCGGCATAATACTGCCAGCGCACGGGACCTAGCAGCACACCCCGTGCGCAACCTTTTGGTGGACATCGAGGAGGCCGCATAAGCATGCATTCTTCCAATGCTGTAGCACGACAGCCATCCCTAAAACATGCAAACCTTTTCTCCTTCCCCCCCGACACAGAGAAACGGCCTCCTCGACTCCCCAACCCCAAAACCCAAACGCTCAACCGACCAGAGCCCATTCCGCAGCGCGAAGGCCCCCGTTGCCAACGCTTCGTAGAAGCGAGGCAACGGGGGCCTTCATGCGCGAGGACGTTTTGGAAACTGAGTACGGGGACCCGTCCAAGCCGTCCGGTGGGATCAGAGTACCCTTGCTGTTACTCTGCCTTGCCCACAGAGTTGAGGTTGGTCATGCGGATCTTAACCAGCTCGGTGATCTCACGCATGCCCTCCTTGGCCGGCTTCTTGGGGTCGAAGCAGGCGGGGTTCTCGGCCATGTAGGCCATGAAGCCCTTGGTGTAGGCCTGACGCAGCTCGGTAGCGTAGTTAACCTTGCAGATGCCGTTCTTCACAGCCTCGGCAACCTGCTCATCGGGCACACCAGAGGTGCCGTGCAGAACCAGCGGCACGTCGACGGCGTCGCGGATGGCCTTGACCACGGACTGCTCGATGTGCGGATCGCTCGTGTACACGCCGTGGCTGGTGCCAACGCCAATGGCCAGCGAGGTGCAGCCGGTGCGCTCGACGAACTCCTTGGCCTCAACAGGATCGGTGTAGGGGCTCTCGCCCTCAACCGCGGGACCGTCGTCCTCCTTGCCGCCAACCTTGCCGAGCTCGGCCTCGACGGGCACGCCCATGGCGCGGCCAGCATCGGCGACGGACTTGGTCAGGGCGATGTTATCCTCGAAAGACTCGTGCGAACCGTCGATCATGACAGAGGTGTAGCCAGTGCGGAAAGCCTGCATGCAGCGGTCATAGCCATCGCCGTGATCGAGGTGCAGAGCGACGGGCACGGAAGCGCGCTCGGCGGCAGCCTTGACCATGCCGTAGAAGTAGTCCAGACCAGCGGTCTTAATGGTGCCCGGGGTGGTCTGCATGATGACGGGGGACTTGGTCTCCTCGGCAGCGGCCAGAACGGCCATAACAAACTCGAGGTTCTCGACGTTGAACGCGCCGACGGCGTAGTGGCCGGCCTGAGCGTCCTTGAGCATCTTTTCGGTGGTAACAAGTGCCATGAGCGTTTGCTCCTCTCCCTCGCCCGCATCTGGACATCGGGCGTAGTTGTTCACAAGGCGTTTTACCTTGCGTTTTACTGCGCCCATTGTATGAAATTCAGCGTCTTTGCACGTGCGAGATATTGAACGAAAATAGAGTCAACACAATTCCTGCAAATTTAGCTGAGAATGGAGCAGACATGGCCCAAGCTACCAACCGTGCTTTTGCCGACGAACGCCGTACCGCCATCATGGAAATGCTCGAGCATAATGCCTCGGTACAGGTAGCAGAAATCGCCCAAACCTTTGGCGTGTCCTCCGTCACCGCCCGCGCCGACCTGGACGCGCTCGCCGAAGCAGGCAAGTTGCGCCGCACGCATGGTGGCGCCGTGTCGCTCCATAAACGCCTGACCGTCTCCACGCAGGATCGCCGCATCAATGTCAACGTCGCCGCCAAGCAGGCCATCGCACAAAGCGCCATCGAGCTCGTCAATGACGGCGACACGCTGCTCGTCGACTCGGGCACCACGGCGCTCGAGTTTGTCCGGCTCCTCGATCAGCGCAACGGCATCACCGTTATCACGGCCGACATTACCATCGCCGATTATATCGACGAGAGCATGCCCTCGGTCGATGTCGTCATGCTGGGCGGGGCACTGCGCAAAGGTCATCGCTATCTGTACGGCCCACTTACCATGCAGGCGCTCCAAATGGTCCACGCCGACCTTGCCGTCATGTGCCCTGGCGCTTTTGTTCCCGGCTGCGGCTTTACGACCGACTTTCCGCAGATGGCAGAGACCAAAACGGCGATGATCGCCGCGGCCCATCAAAGCGTCGCCCTCATGGACGCCAGCAAGGTTAACGGACGCGGCATGTACCGCTTTGCTGAGCTTGCCGATGTCGACACCATCGTGATGGACCGTGACCCCGATCATGCCGTCGCCACCTCAATCGCCGAGGCCACCGACAGCGCACGTCCAGCCCTCATCATCGCCGGCGCTTAAACAAAAACCACCACAAAGGTGCCTGTCCCCTTTGTGGTGGTTGTGATGGTTGAGCGTCAAAAGTGAACGTGTCGCTACTTGGAGAGCTCGTCGGCAAGGGCCTCGATCTGAGCGCGCGAGGCGTCGTTGAGCGAGCCCAGCACAGTCACCTTGTTCTGCGTCAGGGTGATGTCCTTCATGCCCTCGATCTCCTTGGTCATAACCTTGGCAGCTGCGGGCGCCCAGGAACCGGACTCGACAAGCGCCACGGTGCGGTTCTGGTAGGCATGCTCGGCGAGCGTGTGGATAAAGGTGCTCATGCACGGGAAGATCTCGCCCTGATAGGTAATGGAGGCGAGCACCAGACGGTCGTAGCGGAACGCATCCTCAACGGCCTCGGCCATGTCGTCGCGAGCCAGGTCAAAGACGGAGACCTTCTGGCCGCGAGCCTCGAGCGCAGATGCGAGCTCCTCGACGGCAGCCTTCAGATGGCCATACACGCTCGCATAGGCGATCGTGATGCCCTCGTCCTCGGGCTGATAGCTCGACCAGGTGTTATAGGTGTCGAGGTAGTAGCCCAGGTTCTCGGTCAGCACGGGGCCGTGGAGCGGGCAGATGATCTGAATGTCCAGGTCGGCGGCCTTCTTGAGAACGGCCTGCACGAACTTGCCGAACTTACCGACGATGCCAAAGTAGTAGCGGCGAGCCTCGCAAGCCCAGCCCTCGGGATCCTCGATGTCGTTGGCGCCAAACTTGCCAAAGCCGTCGGCACTAAAGAGCACCTTGTCGGTGGACTCGTAGGAGAAAATCACCTCGGGCCAGTGAACGTTGGGGGCGCCGATAAAGGTCAGGCTGTGGCCGCCCAGATCGAGCACATCGCCCTCTTTGACGACCATTTTGCGCTCGGGGAAATCGGTGCCAAAGTAGTTGACCATCATGCGGAAAGCACCCATGCTGGCCACGATCTGCGCCTGGGGATAGCGCTCCATAAAGGCAGCGATACCGGCGGAGTGATCGGGCTCCATGTGATGGACGACCAGGTAGTCGGGCGTACGGCCATCGAGCACGGCCTCGAGGTTGCCGAGCCACTCGTCGACAAAGCCAGCGTCAACCGAATCGGCGACAGCGATTTTATCGCCCAAGATAACGTAGCTGTTGTATGCCATACCGTTCTCGGACACGTCGTACTGGCCCTCGAACAGGTCAATGTCGTGATCGTCGACACCGATGTAGCGGATATCCTTGGTGATCTCCATCAGGCAAAGCCTCCTAGATAGACAAAAGAACCCGTCTATCATAACACTCGGCTGCATAGCCACGGCTATCCGCCAGCATCCTTATCGATTGTTATTGAGGCGGAATATACCGCCGTTGACCTGCACAAACTATGAGCGTGGTATCGCCGTGCTATGTCGAATAATGAGCTGGCCGGGAATACGGATGGCAACGGTTTTGCCCGTCGTACCCGCCTCGGGAACTGCATGCTCAAACACCTCGCGTCCGCGCTGATGTAGATCGAATCGCACGGTCGTGAGCTCGTTATGCGCGACAAAGTCGTCGAGCGAGTCATCGACGCCCACCACGCTTACGTCCTCGGGCACACGCAGGCCGCTATCGCGCAGCGCCGCAATTGCGCCGTTTGCCATCTGGTCGTTTGCCGCGTAAATCGCCGTCATGGTGCGGTCGTGCTCGGCCAGGTACCTGCCGGCCTCGTAGCCGCTGTTGGCAGACCAGTCGCCCTCGAGCGGCTCTGCCGGCTCGATGTGTTTACGCTCGAGTGCATCCCGCCAACCGGCGCGGCGAAATTGTTCGTCGACCGAGAACGACGGGCCGCCAATATAGCGAATCTGCTCGTGCCCCAGCTCAAACAGGTGATCCATAAGCAATAGCGAGCAGCCGTAATGGTCGGAATCGACCGTGGTCACCCGCGGGTGCGCGTACATGGTAACGATGACCGTGCCAATGCCCGGCAACGGATCAAACGTCTCAAAATCGGGCGCCATGCGACTCATGCCGATGATGATGCCGTCCACCGGCAATGCGGCCATGCGACGCGTGGCCTCGGCAAGCGAAAACTCCTCGGTCTTGGACATCTCGACCAGCGTGATGGCGCAATTATGCTCGCGAGCAGCGCTGGCGATGCCGTCAATCATTGAGAGGTTGCCAAACTTGGTGACATCGTTGACGCACAGGCCGACCGAATGGTATCGACCGTCGCGCAGCGAGCGACCGGCATAACTCGGACGAAAGCCGAGCTCTTGCATAGCGGACTGCACGCGCTGGCGCGTCTGCTCGTTAACGTTGGGCAAGCCGTTGGCGACGCGCGAAACCGTCTGCTGCGAAACGCCAGCAGCGCGGGCGACGTCGGCCATGGAGACCGGACGCGTACCTGTATCGTTGGACGGGCGCCTTGCCACAGGATCACCTTCACCCTTGCGAGATCTGAATAGCGTGAATGCCGGCCCGGGCAGGAGTTTAGCCCGCGCCGAGGCCCGCTATCGTCGGACGCATGTTAACGTACTCTACTTTTTCAATCCGCATCTCTTCTGCTTTATAAGTCCATACGGCAATACCGTTCACGGCTGAATTTCTACCGATTACCAGATTCTCAAAAAGTGACAAGCGTTGTGCTATGAGTACGTTAGCATAGCCCGTAACGTGCGGCATCGTGAACACTTGGTTCATGCCGCTTCAAGTTGTTAACGTACTCATAACGGCGCAAAACTTACCCGTACGCGCCAAGGAAAGGACTCCGATGACCACCCCCGACGAAAAGACACTCGCCACGCTCACCAAGCTGTTTGAGGAGGAGTTTGGGCCCATCGGCGACCGCCAGGTGCTCTATGTGCACGCGCCCGGCCGCTCCGAGATCAGTGGCAACCACACCGACCACGAGGGCGGCCACGTCATCGCCGGCTCGCTCGATGTCGCTGTCGACGGCATCGCCGTGGCAACCGACTCCAACAAGGTCCGCGTCGCCGACGAGGGCTATCCCACGTTTGAGATCACGCTCGACACACTGGGTATTCAAGAGTCCGAGAAGGGCACGTCCGCGAGCCTCGTCCGCGGCATGGCCCATGAAATCGCTGCTCTGGGTGTTGAGCCCCAGGGCTTCGACTTTGCCTTCACCTGCTCCGTCCCCTCGGGCGGCGGCCTTTCCAGCTCCGCTGCTGTCGAGGCGGCATACGGTCGCGCCATGGAGACGCTCTGGGGCGCACCCGCCATCGAACCCGTCGCGCTCGCCCAGATGAGCCAGCGCACCGAGAACAACTATTACGGCAAGCCCTGCGGTCTGATGGACCAAGCCGCTGTGTGCCTGGGCGGCCTCGCCTACATGGACTTTGAGGACCAGGCTCAGCCTAAAACCCAGAAGCTCGAGCTCAACTTTGAGGATCACGGCTATGCGCTCGTGCTCGTTAAGGTCGGTGCCGACCACGTGGCCGCCACCGACGACTACGCCGCCGTTCCGCGCGAGATGCAGGACGTCGCTGCCGAGTTTGGCAAGGCACGCCTGTGCGAGGTAAACGTGGCGGACTTTGACGCCAAGCTCCCCGAGCTGCGCGCCAAGCTGGGCGACCGCGCCTGCCTGCGCGCCGTTCACTACTGGTACGAAAACGGCCTGGTCGACAAGCGCTGGGCGGCCCTGAACGCCGGCGACATCGATCAGTTCCTGGTCCTGACGCGCGAGTCCGGCGCCAGCTCTGCCATGTACCTGCAGAATGTCGTTGCCAAGCTGGGCTCCGAGCAGCCTTCGATGTATGCCCTGGCACTGGCCGAGCATGTGCTTGACGGGCGCGGCGCCGTTCGTATCCACGGCGGCGGCTTTGGTGGCACCATCCAGGCCTTCGTGCCGCTCGACCTGGTCGACACCTTCATCACCAAGATGAACGGCTGGCTGGGCGAGGGCTCTGCCCGTCACTACGCAATTTCTGACAAGGGGGCTTACGCGGCATGGCTGTAATGACTGACGTACGCGAGGCTGCGCAGGGCCTCATCGAATATGCCATCCACCGATCGATGATCGGACAGGACGATCGCATCTGGGCCTACAACACCATTTTGGAGTGCATCGGTGCTACGGGCCCGGCGCTCGACATGGCCTGGGCGCTCCAGGTCGAGAAACTCTCGCTCTTGCACCCCGATACACTCCCCGACTTTGACCTGGAGGGCACGCTTGCCGCGCTTTCCGAGGCCGCCGTTGCCAACGGTGCTGCCGAGGACACGGCGTCGGGCCGCGACCGCATCGCCATGCGCATCATGGGCGCGCTCATGCCGAGGCCTTCGGTTGTAAACGAGGAGTTCAACGGACGTATAGGCGTCAACGAGCCCCGCGCCGCGACCGACTGGTTCTACGGCCTGTGCTGCGACGCCGGCTACGTGCGCCGTGCCGCCATCGCGCGCAATATCAAATGGAACACCCCCACCAACTGGGGTGACCTGGAGATCACTATCAACCTGTCAAAGCCCGAAAAGGACCCGCGCGATATCGCCGCGGCAGGTGCAGCCAAGAACACGGGCGAGAAGTATCCCGCCTGTCAACTGTGCATCGAAAACGAGGGGTATCCCGGACGCTCCGCCGCAGCCGACGGCGGCGCTCACCCCGCCCGCCAGAATCTGCGTGTTATCCCCATCCAGCTCGACGGCGAGCGCTGGGGTTTCCAGTACAGCCCGTACGCGTACTTTAACGAGCACTGCATTGCCATGAGCTCCGAGCATCGCCCGATGCACGTCGACCGCAAGGGTCTGACCTGCCTGCTCGATTTTGTGGACCTGTTCCCGCACTACTTCATCGGCTCCAACGCCGACCTGCCCATCGTGGGCGGCTCGATCTTGTCGCACGACCACTTCCAGGGCGGCGCGCACGAGTTCCCCATGATGCACGCCGCTGAGGTCTCGCAGTTTAGCGTGTCCGGCTTTGACCAGGTCAGCGGTACCGTGTTGCAGTGGCCGCTTTCGGTGCTGCGACTGCGCTCGCACGACCGCGCTCAGCTGCTCGACGCCGCCGAGAAGATTATCCTCGCCTGGCGCGAGTGGACCGATGAGTCGGTTGGCGTCATCGCGCACACAGCCGACGGCGTGGCGCACAACACCGTGACGCCCGTCATCCGCCGCGTCGACTCCCGCGGCAACGCCGGCGGCGAAATCTACGAGGCCTACCTGGCGCTTCGCTGCAACATCACGACCGACGAGCATCCGCTGGGCGTGTTCCACCCGCATGCCGAGTATCACCACATTAAGAAGGAGAACATCGGCCTGATCGAGGTCATGGGCCTGGCCATTTTGCCGCCACGCCTGGTTCCCGAGCTCGGCGCCGTCCGCGAGCACCTGCTGGCCGCCAAGGTCGACGCAAGCTACGACCTTGGCGCCGCACTCGAGGGCGACGACCTTTGCCGCAGCCACGCCGCATGGGCCGAGGATGTCTTTGCACGCCGCGCCGATGAACTTACGGCGGATAACGCCATCGACATCCTGCACGAGGAGGTCGGCGTGGTGTTTGGCCACGTGCTCGACAACGCCGGCGTCTTTAAATGGGACGAGGCAGGACGCGCCGCCCAGCAGCGCTTTATCGACTCGCTGTAGCACGCGAGCTCGAACGTTCAACAGCAGCCCGCACGACATAGCCACCTACACGACAACGGCGCCCGCCGGCAACATCGCCGACGGGCGCCGTTTTCTGATGCAAGGGTAACTAATTTGCACCAAAACAAGGAGTGTCCCAAACTGCCGGCAGAAAAGGAACGTCCCTATCTGCCATCAACGACCCTCACATTATTCGATGGAAAAACGTGATTGCCTCCCACATTATTCGATGGAAAGACGTGGTTCATTCCCACATTTTTCAATGGAAAGACCAAAACAGTCTTATACTAAACATGATCGTTAGGAGGCAGTATGCAGCGACAGCTAATGGACGAACTCATCGCTTGGAAATCTAGGGCAAACCGCAAGCCCCTCCTGCTTAAGGGGGCCCGCCAGACGGGAAAAACCTGGCTTCTCAACGAATTCGCAGGCCAGCAGTATCAAAACGTCATCCGTTTTGACTTTATGCTCGAACCGGGCGTACGTTCGCTGTTCGACGGAAGCCTTGACCCCAAACGCATCATCTCCCAGATAGAGCTCCTGCGCGGCCAGACCATAACGCCGACAGGCACACTCATCATCTTCGACGAAATCCAAGAGGCACCGCGTGGCATCACCTCGCTCAAATACTTCAACGAGCTGGCGCCGGAATACCATATCGTGGCAGCCGGCTCCTATATGGGGCTCGCGCTCCGACGCGAAAACGAGTCGTTCCCCGTCGGCAAGATTGACCAGCTTACCATGCGCCCCATGGGGTTTGTCGAGTTCGTTCGTGCCGTCGATGGCGATCCGCTCGCAGATGCCATCCTTGCCGCAGACATGGACCTGCTGGCAAACGTTTCCGAAAAGCTCGAGCGCCTGCTCAAGGAATACCTCGTTGTCGGTGGCATGCCAGAAGTTGTCTCCGCTTTCGCCGCCTCCCACGATTTCATCGAGGCCCGCAGGCTTCAGCAGCAAATCATCGAAGCTTACGAATCCGATTTTGGCAAGCATGCGCCAGCCCGCATCGTCGAGCGCATGAGGCTGGTTTGGAAATCCCTTCCCGGCCAGCTCGCAAAGGAAAACAAGAAGTTCGTCTACGGTGCGCTCCGTCCCGGGGCGCGCGCACGCGATTTTGAGGAAAGCCTCCAGTGGCTCATGGACTATGGAATCGTTCATAAGGTACCACGTGTTTCCGCCCTAAGAGCACCGCTCACAAGCTACGAGGATCTCTCGGGCTTCAAGCTGTTCTGCATCGACACCGGCATCCTCGGAGCACTCTCCGGCCTCTCGCCAGCCATTGTTCTGAACGGGCCCGCTGTTTTTACGGAGTTCAAAGGCTCGCTGACCGAGCAATACGTCGCACAGGAGCTTTTGCTCCAAGGCAAAACTCCCGCGTATTGGTCATCCTCCTCCGGCAATGCAGAGACTGACTTTGCCATCGACCATGCGGGGACCGTGCTTCCACTCGAGGTCAAGGCGGCAGAGAACCTCAAAGCAAAGAGCCTGAGGATTGCCTGCGAGAAGTTCAAGCTCGAGCGCTGCGTGAGAACATCGTTAGCGGCATATAGAGACGAGGGCACGCTCGTCAACATTCCGCTCTGGGAGATTGGGCAAATCGACAAGCTGGCATAGGCGCTGTGGAGGGGGTGCCCCGTAAGGAGTGTCCCAAACTGCCGGCAGAAAAGGAACGTCCCTATCTGCCGCATTC
>CABSBA010000049.1 GCA_902475825.1 uncultured Collinsella sp.
TCGCGTCGAGCGCTCTCGTGCGAGACGCGTAAAATAAGCCCGGCGAGCATGAGCGACACGATAATCGACGAGCCGCCATAGCTGATAAACGGCAGCGGCTTACCCGTCATAGGAAACACGTTGAGAATACCCAGCGCGTTGATCAAAAACTGCACCGCGAGGATAACCGCAGAGCCCGAAGCCATGAGCGCCCCGCGACGATCGGCGGCCTGCTCGGCAATTCGAAACGCCGAGTAGATCAGCATCGCAAACACCAAGAAAAACAGCAGCGTCCCCAAAAAGCCAACCTCCTCGCCAACGATGGCCAGGATGTAGTCGTTGTGTGCCTCGGGCAAATACGAGTACTTCATGGTTGAGTTGCCGATACCGCGGCCGAACAGTCCGCCCGAAGCAAACGCCATAATGGCGAGCGTTGCCTGATACCCGTCTCCATATTCATCTGCCCAAGGGTTCAAGAGAACCTGAATGCGCACCATACGGTACGGCTCGACGACAAGAGCGATCACGATGATGACGGCGCCAGCAAGAATCGCACCGATAATGAATTTTGGGTCAAGACCGGCAAAGAGCGCCATGCACATGATCGTCAACAGAATAATCAGGATGGTGCCAAAGTCGGGCTGAATAAAAATCAAGACGAGCGATATGCCCAAATATAAGCCCATGCCCTTAAGGAACTCATTGATGTTACCGCCGGGCGAAAACACGCGATCGAGCATGATGGCAGAATAGGCAATGGCAAACGGCTTGAGAAACTCCGATGGCTGAAACTGAATGCCGGCAATGCTCAGCCAACGCGTAGCGCCACGGCTGCCGCTACCAAAGAGGAACACCGCAAACAGCAAGATCATCATAGCGATAAGAGCAAGTTTAAGCGCCCCTTCGCCAAACCAGCTATCGGGTGCAACGCGCGCGATGAACTCGAGGGCAGCAACACCGACGACAGTGAACATAAACTGCCGGAACAAAAAGTAGGTCGCGGAGTCGTTCTCGTGAAGCGCCTCGACTGAAGATGCCGAGTACACCATAAGCAGGCCAAAACAGACCAGCGAGAACAGGCAGGTCAAAAAGACCAGGCGGGGTCGCATGATACGTGCGGGGACGCCGGCGATATAACGTTCGCCGATGCCCTGCGTGCGACGACCGGCGCGCGGCGTGCTGCGCTGCGAGGAAGCACGGTCCGAGTCGGGCCTCCTCATATTCTGTCGGGGGCTCTCCTCTCTCACCGGCAACCCCTATTCCATTTGCGTATTGGACGCAGCGGCAAGCTGGGCCACATAGTCCTTAAACACGCGACCGCGCTCCTCGTAGCCCGAGAACTCATCGAACGAAGAGCAGGCGGGCGACAGTAAGATCACATCGCCGCGGCTCGAGAGCGAACGGGCAACGTCCACGGCATCGCGCAGGTCGTCGGCCTGGGCGATATCGACATCACCGTCGACATCCGCCTCGTCCATAGCGGCGGTAAAGCGCTCGCGCGCGTCGCCAAAGCAGACCACCGAGCGAACGTTATCCATCACAACGCGGGCAAAGGACTCGAGCGGCGTGCCCTTATCGTGACCGCCGAGCAGCAAGATCACATCGTCATCGGGAAACGCCGTCAGGGCCTTTTCGACCGCATCGGTGTTCGTTGCCTTGGAATCGTTAACATAGCGCACGCCATCGATCTCGCCACAGGGCTCAACGCGGTGCTCCAGCGGCTGGAACGAGACCAGGCCGCGACACACACCGTCAACATCGGCGCCGACCGTCAGGGCCGCCGTGGCAGCACACAGGGCATTGATTACATTGTGATGGCCCGAAATCTTAAGCTCGGACGTATCGACGAGCGGGGTCTCGACGCCCTTCAGGCGAACGACCATCTTGCCATCGCGCACAAATGCGGCGTCCTCGCCCGCAGGCTCGTCAAAAGCAACCTTGCAGATGCGACGGCCCGGAACATAGATGTACTCATCGAACTCGTGGATACCGGCATCCTCGACGTCAACAATCACCAGGTCATCGTCGACCATATTCTCGAAGAGCTTAATCTTGGCGAGCGCATAGTTCTTATGGCTCTTATGCCAGCCCAGATGGTCGGGGGTAATGTTGAGCAGCACCGCCACACGGGGGTGAAGCTCCTGGGTCGTTGCGATCTGATAGCTCGAAAGCTCCGCCACAAACCACTCGTTATGCGCACGGCCATCGATCTCGTTCACCGGAGGCTCGCCAATGTTGCCGACAGCAACGCTCGCCTCGCCCGCTGCCTTAAGCAGGTAATCGGTCAGTGACGTGGTTGTCGTCTTGCCGTTGGTGCCCGTAATGGCAATCCAATTTTGGGGAGACAGACGGTAGGCAAACTCGGGCTCACCCATAATCTGGGCAGCGTGATCACGGCCAGCCTTAAAGAATGCCGAGAACTCCGAGATGCCCGGACACGTCACGCATACATCAAACGCGCCCTCGACCTGCTCGGTTCCGTAGACAAACGATGCCCCGTGCGCCTCGAGCGAGCGCGTGGCATCGTTGGGCTCGGACGTGCCGCCACCGTAAACGGTAACGGCACTCACACGCTCGGGATGTGCAAGCGCCCAGCGAGCGACATCAAGACCGGACTTACCCTGACCCAAAACGAGCAGGCTAAAGACATCAGCAAGAGGCATGAAAGACCACTATCCCAACTGGAAGAACAACGCGAGGCCCAGGGCTCCGAAGGCCGCGGCGACAATCCAAAAACGGATGACGACCTTGGTCTCGGCCCAGCCCTTCTTTTCGAAATGATGATGAATGGGCGCCATAAGGAAGACGCGCTTGTGCGTAAAGTGGAAATAGACAACCTGGATCATGACCGACAGGGTCTCGACGATAAACAGACCGCCGATGATGAGGGAAACGACTTCGGTGTTGGTCATGATGGAGGTGCAGGCAAAAGCGGCACCCAGGGCAAGCGAGCCGGTATCGCCCATAAAGATGCTCGCCGGATAGCAGTTGAACCACAAAAAGCCCAGGCAGGCGCCGGCGCACGCAGTGCAGAAGATGGACAGGTTCACATCGCCGTGCAAAAACGCCATGGCAGCCATGGCCAGCATGGCGATCATGGAGGTGCCGCCGGCAAGACCGTCCAAGCCGTCGGTGAGGTTTACGGCGTTGGAAAGGCCCGCGATCATCAGCCAGCAAAAGACAAGGTAGAGCCACGGAAAAGAGAGGCCGCAAATGGTGGTCGAGAGCACACCAAGGTCGATCGTCAGGCCACCGGGGAAACGAATCTCGGGGGCGACGCCGCACCAGTTGACAGCAAGCACGGTAAAGGTAACGCAGATGAGGGTAAGGCCAATCATCTTGGCGTGAGGCGTCAGGCCGAGCGAGCGGCCGTGCGTGACAGAAGTCAGGTCGTCGATGAGGCCAAGAACGCCGGTTGCCAGCGTGGCGAGCAGCACAAGCACGAGCTCGGTGGTGAGCTTTCCCATCAAAAGGCAGGTCAGCGAAACGGCAACCAGGATGATGACGCCACCCATGGTGGGCGTGCCCTGCTTAATCAGGTGACGCTTGGGGCCATCGGCGCGAACCTGCTGGCCGATGCCCTCGACCTTCAGGAGCTTAATCCACCACGGCATAAGCAGCATCGCGATGACGGCGGCGATGCCCAATCCCAAAAATGCCTGGTATGTAGGATACGAAGGATTGCCGAACATGGACTAGCACACACCTTCCACAAAGCGATCGAGCTCAACGAAGCGTGAGCCCTTGACCAGCACGACATCATGCTGCTCAAGAGCGCCGCCCATACGGTCGAGCACCTGCTGATAGTCGGAGAACACCTGAATGCGGTCCTCATCCATACCCATCATGCGCGCGGCCTCGGCCATACGCTGGGCAAGCTCACCGCCGACACATGCGAGCATATCGAGCTTCTTGGCCGCCGCATAGGCGCCCACCAGCTCATGCATGCGAGGAGCCTCGTCGCCCATCTCGCCCATCTCGCCCAGAACCGCCATGCGCGAACCCGTGCACGAAAGCGAACACAGCAGGTCGAGGCCGGCTGCCATCGATTCGGCACTGGCGTTATATGAGTCGTCGATGACGCGAGCGCCGCTCTTGGCGCGCTTGATTTCCTGGCGATGCCCGGTAATCGTAAGACCCCTAAAGGCGGCATCGATCTGCTCGGGCGTCACGCCAAGACGATAGGCAACCGCCGCGGCCTTGACGGCATTGGGAACGGACTGCGCGCCGGGAATGGCAAGCAGTGTGTCGATAGTCTCGCCCAAGCCAAAATCGAGCGTAAAGACCGGGCGTCCCTCGTCATCAATGCGAATGTCGCACGCACGGACCTCATCGTCGTCCGAGACGCCCGCAAGCATCACGTCGACGCCCGCAGGCGCGGCAAAGGTGTCGCGGATGAACGGAGTAAAGTCGTCCTCACCACCCAAAACCAGCAACGGGAGAAGGTCTCCGGCGGCGCACATGCCGCCAACAATCTCGGATTTGGCACGAGCGATATTCTCGCGACTGCCCAGAATACCGATATGGGAGGTGCCGATCTTGGTCACAATGGCAAGGTTGGGATTGGCGGACTGAGACATGCGCTCAATCTCGTGGAAATGGTTCATGCCCATCTCGAGCACCAGGACCTCGGTATCGGCCGGAGCGGAAAGCACCGTGAGCGGCATGCCGATCAGGTTGTTGAAATTGCCCTTCGTGGCCCAGACGCGATAACGCTTGGCGAGCACGGCAGCGAGCACGTCCTTGGTCGTCGTCTTGCCAATCGAACCGGTAATGCCGACGACCAGGCAGCCAAGCTCCAAGCGATATACATGCGCCAGGCGCAGCAAGAACTCCACGGGGTCGTCGGCCAGCAAGATGGCGCATCCCTTGTCCTGCGCCAACGAAACCAGCTCGGCATCGGGCTCGCGCGTCATCACGACGGCACCGGCACCCGACTCGATGGCACGGGAGGCAAAATCATTGCCGTCGACCTTTTCGCCGGGAAAGGCGACAAAGATCGTCCCCTCCTCGACCTGACGCGAGTCGATAACGCACCCGCGGCATACCCGATCGACTTCTTCCGTCACGGTTCGGGCCCCCGTTGAGGCCGCGAGGTTGTTGACGGCGATCTCTATCATTGCAGCTCCCCTGTAAACCTAATAATGCTATCGGCGTATTGTATCCCAGTGCCATGCGCGCGTGGTGCAGGGCATGTGAACACCCTTCAGATCAAACGGCAGACCACGCTCAAGATTGTAACCCCCTACTTCGTGCGCGGGATTCCCAGCACGTCGAGCGCGTTGGCCATAATGGACTGGAATGGCACCGCGGCGGCATCCGAGCCGCTCGGCGTTCCATCGAGTGTGATATAGCACAGCACCTTGGGCGATTGTGCCGGCGCAAAGCCCATAAAGGACGACATGTAGTTCTCCTTGAGGTAACCGCCGTTCTCGTCAGCGCGCTCGGCCGTACCGGTCTTGCCCGCTACGTCATAGCCATCGACCGCACCGCCAACGCCCGTGCCTTCGGACACGACCGTCTGCATGCACGATGTCACCTGGGCGGCAGCGTCCTCCGAAATCGCACGCTCGCCTTCGCCCCAGTCCTTCTCATCGCCCTTGCTGGACTTATAGAAGTGCGGCGTCATCATCACGCCGCCGTTCGCGATGCCGCCCACGGCACGTGCGACCTCAATCGGCGAGACGGACAGCGCCTGGCCAAAGCTCATCGAGCCCAGCGTGGCGCCGTCGTACTGGTCGCGCTCCTTGACGATGCCCAGACTCTCACCCGGAAAATCGACACCGGAGCTATGGCCGATACCCCACTTGTCCACATAGGTGGCAAAATCATCGGCACCGATCTTGCGTCCCACCAGGACAAAGCCCACATTGGACGAACGACGCATCATCTCGCGCACGTCCATGGTCATGGTGTAGTCGCGCTTATCGGCGTCGGTAACGGTGTCATCGCCAACCTTAATGCTCGCCGGCACCTCAAACGACGTGCTCGAACGCACGGCGCCCAAGTCGAAGCCGGCACCGGCCACGAGCGTCTTAAAGACCGAGCCGGGCTCGTAGGCATCGGTAACCAGGCGCAAGTTCATGTCCTCGGTCTTGGCGTTTTCCAGATCGGTCTGGTCATATGTCGGATACGAGCATGCCGCCAGAATCTCGCCCGTCGTGGGATCGGTGACCAGGGCCGAGCCATTCTTGGCCTTGGTCTTTTCGACCGCCTCGGCCAGGGCGTCCTCGGCGGCACGCTGGATATTGACATCGAGCGTCGTCACGATGTCCACGCCGTCCACCGCGGCAGCCTTCTTATAGGCGCCGCCCGCGATATAGCTACCGTCCCTCGCCCGCTCGCGCACCAGCGAACCGTTGGTTCCGGTCAAAAGCTTGTTGTACTGTTTTTCGAGGCCCGTCAGACCGTCGTTGTCCACGTTTACCACGCCAAGCACCTGCGATGCCAGGTTGCCGTAGGGGTACACGCGCTTCATGGCCTGTTCAAAGAGCACGCCTGGCAGGTTCTTCTTCTCCAGCGCCGCGACATCGTCCTCGTCCACCTGGCGTTTGATATACACCCAGGTGCCATCCGACTCAACGAGCTCGCGACAGGTCTTTTTATCGATTCCCGTAGCTTTGACCAGCGCCGATACCGTCTTGTCAACGTCCTCGATAAGCTGAGGATTCACGGCGATGTTGCGGCATTCGACCGACGACGTCAGCACGTTGCCGTTACGGTCGTAGATGGTACCGCGCTTGGCATATAGCGTCTGCGCAAGCAAGCGACGTGCATCGGCGCGGTCGCGTAACTTTTCGGCTTCCACAATTTGATAGTCGGCAAGGCGAAGGACGCCCAAACCCAAGCCAAACCCGATGAAGCCCATGACGGCTTTGCGACGGGGCAGCGGCGTGCCCGTGAGCCATTCGGTCGACGAGCTCTTGCGCGGTCTGGTGTTATGCATCTGAGGACCACTCGAGCCACGGAGACGCGACGCGGGGTCGTTGCCATAGGACGGCCTCGCGTTGTAAGATGGCCGACCCGTTCCTTGATAACCAGAACGTCCCCGCGATGAGGGACGTCCAGAACCGCGACCCCCGTCGGAGCCGCGGCGATAGTCATTTGTCATACTCAGCTACCGTCTTGTTACTGAGCGGTCGCGGTCGAGCTAGCGCCCGCGGCTGCATCCTGCGAAAAGTCAAGTGTAACGCTCTCGCTGGGCTCCACCATGCCATAAGCGCCCGCAAGGTCGCGAATGCGCGTGTCGGCACCATAGACCGAATGCATGACCTCCAGGTCGGAGCTCTCATCGGTCGCCTTCTCGAGCGTGTTGGTAAGCGCGGCGTTGCTGTTGAGCACCTGGGCCGTAACGCCGGCGAGCGCCACACGGGCGACACCGATCGTCATGAAGATGGCCGCAATGATGCAAAACGTTTTAAGAACGCTCATGAAAACCGGGCTTACCGCCTGGTTTGCCTGACGGCCCGCGCCCGTGTAGACATCAAAGCGCGGCGTGCGCTGCTCGCGGGGAGCAACGGGAGCCTGCGGTGCCTCACGATAGGCGGGCATGGCGTTCATATCATAGGCGAGTGCTGCGTTTGAGGTGTTGTAGCCCATGATATGCCGCCTCCCATCCCGAGTACGTTGGTAGTGTGTTTAAGCTTCGTTTGTGGTACGAGCGGGAGGTCCAATATCGCGCGGTCGCGTCTACAGACGCTGCGCCACGCGGATCTTGGCTGATCTCGCCCGAGGGTTGCGCGCAACCTCATCGGGTTGGGCAACCAGGGGTTTGCGGGTGATGACCTTGAGTATCGGCACGTTGCCGCACACGCACACCGGAATCTCCGGCGGACACGTGCACCCCTGGCTCATCTCCTTAAAGTGGTTCTTTACGATACGGTCCTCGAGCGAGTGATACGAGATAACGCAGATGCGTCCGCCCGGGTTGAGCCACCTGGTGGCGGCGTCAAGCCCTCGCTCGAGCACATCGAGTTCGTGATTGACCTCGATGCGAATGGCCTGGAAACTCTTCTTGGCTGGGTGTCCGCCATGCCGACGAGCGGCAGCGGGGATACCAGCCTTGATGATCTCGACAAACTGACCGGTGGTTTCGATCGGCTCATGCTCGCGGCGGCGCACGATCTCGCGCGCGATCTGCGAGGCGAACTTCTCTTCGCCGTAGACGCGTAGAATCCGGGCGAGGTCGTGTTCGTTATAGGTGTTGATGACCTCAGCTGCGTTTAAGGTGTTGTTACCCGGATCCATCCGCATGTCCAATGGGGCGTCCTCGTTGTACGAAAAGCCCCTGCCAGGGATATCGAGTTGCGGCGACGAAACGCCCAAGTCGAACAGGAAACCATCGACCCCGGGCACCTCGGCCGAGCAAAGCAGCTCGTCCAAGTCGCCGAAGTTGCCCTTCAGCAGCTGGTGCGGTACGCCGGGAACCTCGCGGTCCAGACGGGCGCCAGCGGCCTCGAGGGCCATGTCGTCCTGATCGACGCCGAGCAAAAGGCCGGTCTCCCCCACCTGCGCGGCCATCTTTACCGAATGGCCGGCACCGCCAAGGGTGCAGTCGCAGACGACGGAGCCGCTCTTTAGCTGCAGCGACTCAAGCACTTCGCCGAGCATGACAGGTTCATGCCGATATTCTTGTGTCAAGATCCCACGCTCCATCCGTTACTCGTGCCTTGCCCTTACGAGAAGAAGAGGTCCAGCAGGGCCTCGTCGTCATCGTCCTCATCGGCCGTAGCGCGGTCCCAAACCTCAAGGTGGTCGTAGTTGCCCACAACCGTGACCTCGCGGTCGAGGTTCGCCTGCTTGCGGAGAGACTCAGAAAGACCGATACGACCTGCGCTGTCCACATCCATCGACGTGGTGCGCTTGTTGATCGCCCTCATAAGCTTCTGGTCGTTAATGTCACGCGGGTTAAAACCCTCGTGGCCCTCACGACCCGCGAAGAGTCCTTCGACCCACTTATCGAAGGCCTCGGCAGAGAACACGTACAGAGCATCGACATCCAGGGCTTTGAACACGCGAACGTGCTCTCCAAGCTCCTCGCGAAGGGGTGCAGGCAGGGACAGACGACCTTTTGCATCGAGATTGCGCTCGTATGCACCCGTCATTCCCATGTGCGCCCTCCCCTCGGTTACTCAGATGGCACGTACGCGGGGAACCACCCCGCCTGTCGACGTCATCAATAATATGGGGAACCGCCCCATTTTTCAACACCTTTCCCCACCCCTTCCCCCACTCCGCCCCACCACTCCACCCTCAATATGTTGTAAAACACCCCCGAGCATATGTTCGAAAACACAATATGTTGTGTTTGCAGCAAAGACGGGATGCCACCTGTAGAA
>CABSBA010000050.1 GCA_902475825.1 uncultured Collinsella sp.
CTATACCATGCCGCTGTCGATGCTCATCATCGGCACGCCCCGTAAGGAGCGCCCGCGTGCTGGGTGTCGATGTCGCTGACATTAGCGACGAGACCACTTTTGACGATCTCGATGCCGATTCGCTCGAGCGTCTGCAGCTGGTGACGGCCATTGAGGACGAGTTCGACCTCGAAATCGATGACGAGACCCTGCTGTCGCTCAACTCTGTCGCCGACGCCGTCGACGCGATCGAAAACGCCAAGGAGGCCTAAGTCTTGGCTTTGTCTGAACGACTCACGCGCGCCCAGGAGATTCTGGGCCATGAGTTCAATAACAAGGTGCTGCTGCGCGCGGCGCTCACGCATCCCTCGGCCGTCGAGGGCCTGCCGGTCTCTGCCAGCTATGAGCGCCTTGAATTTTTGGGCGATTCCATTTTGGGCGCCGTGGTGGCCCGTTCGCTCTTTGAGTCCTATCCCGAGTTTGACGAGGGCAAGCTCACACGCCTGAAGGTGTCCCTTGTCTCGGGTGCCACGCTGTCCGAGGTGTCGCACGAGCTGGGTATCGACGACATCATCATCTTTGGCGCCTCCGAGACCGGTACCGGCGCGCGCGGCCTGCACTCGGCGCTTGAGAACGTTTACGAGTCGCTCGTGGGCGCGTTGTATCTGGATGCCGGTTGGGATGCGGCGGCGGAGTTCATCCACCGTACGCTTAAGCCGCACCTGGCCACCGAGCGTGCCGAGCACCCCGCGAACCCCAAGTCGTTCTTGCAGGAGTGCGTGCAGGCAGACGGCCACGAGCCTCCCGCGTATAAGCTGGTCGGCTCCGAGGGCCCCGCGCATGCGCCCACCTTTACCGCTGTGGTGCTCATCGACGGTATTCGCCAGGGCCGCGGCACCGGTTCCTCCAAGAAGGAGGCCGAGGCGGCCGCTGCGCTCGAGGCGCTCGACCGCATGGGCTACACCACCAACGGCGTGATTCTCAACAAGAAGCCTGTCTAAGCGAGGAACCGTGTATCTCAAGTCCCTCACGCTCAAAGGGTTCAAGTCGTTTGCCGACCGCGCCCATATGTCATTTGAGCCGGGCCTGACCGTCATCGTCGGTCCCAACGGCTCGGGAAAATCGAACATCTCCGACTCGATTCTGTGGGTCCTGGGCGAGCAGAGCGCCAAGCAGCTGCGCGGCCAGGCCATGGAGGACGTCATCTTCTCGGGTTCGTCGGCGCGCAAGCCGGTGGGTGTCGCCGAGGTCACCCTGGTGCTCGATAACTCGGACCATATGCTGCCCGTCGACTTTGACGAGGTCGCCATCACCCGTCGTATGTATCGCTCGGGCGAAAGCGAGTACCTCATCAACTCGAGCCCGTGCCGCCTGATGGATATTCAGGACATTCTGCACGATTCGGGTCTGGGCAAGGATACGCATTCCATCATCAGCCAGGGCAAGCTCGATGCCATTTTGCAGAGCCGCCCCGAGGAGCGCCGCGCCCTGGTCGAGGAGGCTGCCGGCATCTCCAAGCACAAGCGCCGCAAGGAGCGTGCGCTCAAAAAGATTAAATCGATGGACGAGCACCTGACCCGTGCCCGCGATATCAATAAGGAGATTGCTCGTCAGCTGCGGCCGCTGGAGCGTCAGGTCGATCGCGCGCGCAAGTATAAAGAGCTGTCCTCGCGCGCGAACGAGCTTACGCAGATGCTGGCCGTCGACGAGCTTCGTTCGCTGCAGTCGCAGTGGAACGACCTGGAGAGCCGCTCTAAGGAGGGCGCTGCCGAGCTTGAGCTTGCGCAATACCGCTTGGGCGAAAAGGAGCGTGAGCTCGAGAAGCTCCAGGTTATGCTCGAGGAAAAGGGCCTGTTTGTGGGCGATCTGGGCGAGCAGCGCCGCCATATGCAAGACGTGGTCGGCCGCATTAACTCAGATATGCGCCTGCTCGAGGAAAAGGGCCACAACATGGTGTCGCGCCTGTCAGACATGCGCGGCCAGATCTCGAGCTCCGAGCATCAGCGCCGTCGCGTGGTCGAGGAGCTCGAGGATGCGCGTGCCCAGCTTGAGGAAGTGACCGGTGCGCACATGCAGGCTCAGGACGACGTTGATGCCGCCGGTCCAGCCGCCGCCCAGCTCCACGAGCGTCGCGTTGCGCTTGACAATCAGATTTCGCAGCTCACGCGCGAGCAGCGCGATGTGCAGCGTGTGGCCGATAGCGCCGCGCTCGAGCTTGCCAAGGTGAAGGACTCTTTGAGCAATGCCGAGGTCGAGGACAACATGTACGCCTCGCGCCTGGAGCAGATCGACGAGCAGCTCGAGGAGGTCACGGCCTCGCTCGAGAGCCGTCGCGACCGCGCTGAGGAGCTCGACGGCGCGCTTGATCAGGCCCGCCAGGCCCAGGTCGATGCGCGCGAGGCCACCGAGGTTGCCCGTGCAGCCCTTAAAGACTTGCGTGCCCGCGAGAGCGAGGCGCGCAACAAGCTGTCCGAGGTTCGCTCGGAGCTTGCCAGCCAAAAGAAGCTCGATGCCCGCATGGCCGACAGCTCGCCGCTGGTGAGCCGTCTGGTGGGCGCGCTGGGTGATGATGTTTCGGGTCGTCTGGGCGACGTGCTCGAGGCCCCTCTTGAGCTCGAGAGCCTGGTCGAGCAGCTGCTTGCCGGCGATATCGATGCCCTGCTGTTTGATGACGCCGCCACGCTTGAGCGTGCCGGTCGTGCGGCACTGGACCAAAAGAAGGCCTCGGGCGAGGCACTGCTGATGGCGCGCGGCGTGAGCGGCTCTGCTGCTGCTAAGGGCGCTGCCGGTTCTCGTCTGGTTGATCGCCTGTCAGTGCGTACCGGGTATGGCCCGGTTGTCGAGGCACTGCTCGGCGGCTATTACGTGGTCGATGACTTGGCTGCCGCGCTGGCCGCGCCTGTCGTTGACGGTGTGACCTATGTGACTCCCGATGGCGCCCGCGTGAGCTGTGGCGGCCTGGTGCGTGTGGGGCTCGATGCCGGCGAGGCTTCGGGTGCCTTGGAGCGCAAGCGTCGTATCCGTGAGCTGGAGGGCCTGGAGCCCGATCTCACTGCCGTGTTTGAGCACGTGTCGGATCAGGTCGTCGAGGCCAATGCGGCCGTCGAGGAGGCGCGTGCCGCCGAGGGCGATGCCGCCGGCGAGATCGCCCGTCTTGAGGGCGAGCGCCGCTCGCTGCTCTCCGAGATTGGCCGCCTGGAGCAAAGCGCCAACAATGCCGAGGTCGAGCGCGTGCGCATCTCCAAGCGCCGCGATCAGGCCGCCGAGGCCGTTCGCGCTGCGCGCCCGCGCGTTGACGAGCTCACCCGTTCGCGTGACGAGGCCCGTGCGCAGGCAAGCGACCTGGGTCTCCAGATTGCCGAAGCCAACGACGAGCTCGATCGCGTGCGTCGTGACGATTCCGAGGCAGCCGGCAAGCTCGCCGATGCCAAGGTGCGTCTGGCCCAGACGAGCGAGCGTCTGCGTTCGCTGAAGGGCCGTGTGCCCGACCTGGAGCATCGCCTGGAGGGCATCGACCGCCGTATCCGCGGAACACGCCAGGCCTCGCGCTCGCTTGAACTGCTGCGCCTGCGCGTCGACCCCATGCACGAGCGCTATTCGGCCCTGCTGGAGCGCGCGTCGGATTGGGCCGCGCGTCTGCGTGACCAGGCTTCGCTCGAGGAGGCGGACTCGGCCTCGCTTAAGAAGACCATCGAAGACGCCAAGGCCGAGGTCTCCCGCGCCAAGGAGCGGGTCGATGCCGCCACCGCGACGCAAAACGAGTTCAAGGTTGCACGCGGCAAGCTCGAGGTGCAGGTAGAGGCGGCCATCAAGGCCATTACCGCCGATGGCACCACGGTGCTCGAGGAAGCGCTCATGCTTCCTGCGCCCACCGACCGCGACGCCGCCGAGCGCGAGCTCAACCAGCTCGTGCGCCAGATCAACAACCTGGGCCCTGTGAACCAGGTTGCCATGGAGGAGTACGAGCAGCTCAAGCGCCGCGCCGATTACATCGAGGAGCAGCTGGCCGATCTGGAGAGCGCGCGCAAGGCGCTTACCAAGATTACCGTGGCCATCGACCGCAAGATGCGTAAGGCCTTCCTGGTGACCTTCGAGAAGGTCGATGCGAACTTCCGCGAGATCTTCGCCATGCTGTTCCCGGGAGGCCAGGCGCATCTGGAGATGACCGACCCCGAGCATCCGGCCGAGACGGGCATCGAGGTCGTGGCGCAGCCGCGTGGCAAGCGCATCACCAAGATGATGCTCATGTCGGGCGGCGAGAAGAGCCTGACGGCGCTCGCACTGCTCTTTGCCGTGTATCGCACGCGCACGGTGCCGTTCTATGTGCTGGACGAGGTCGAGGCGGCGCTCGACGACGCTAACCTGTCCAAGCTCATCGGCGCACTCGACGTGCTGCGTTCCGATACGCAGCTCTTGGTTATCTCGCATCAGCGCCGTACTATGGAGGACGCTGACGTCCTCTACGGCGTCTCGATGCAAGCCGACGGCGTCAGTCGCGTCGTCTCGCAAAAACTCGATCGCGAAACCGGAAAGGTCGTGAATGCATAATGGGATTCTTCGATGCTCTCTCGCGCGGACTTGAGCGCAGCCGCGAGGCCCTCAACGAAGTCTTTTACTTTGGCGGCGAGGTCGACGAGGATTTTTGGGAGGACCTAGAGGACACTCTCGTCATGGGTGACATGGGTGCTGAGGTCGCCATCCAGGTTTCCGATGACCTGCGCGATGCCGCGGCCAAGAAGAACCTCAAGACCGCCCCGCAGCTTCGCCGCGCCCTGGCCGAGCAGCTCGAGCAGCATTTTGTGCCCGCCGAGCGTGACCCGTTCTCCGACACGCCGAGTTGCGTGCTGTTTGTGGGCATTAACGGTGCCGGCAAGACCACGACGGTCGGCAAGATCGCGAGCGCCATGGCCGCCTGCGGCAAGAACGTGGTGATCGGATCGGCCGACACCTTCCGTGCCGCCGCCATCGAGCAGCTCGATGTGTGGGGCCAGCGTGCCGGCGTACCGGTTATCAAGCGTGACCGCGGCTCCGATCCGGCGAGCGTGTGCTATGACGTGCTCGACGAGGCCGACAAGCGCGGCAGCGACCTGGTGCTTATCGATACTGCCGGTCGTCTGCACACGAGCCCCGAGCTCATGCGTGAGCTCGCCAAGGTGGTCAATGTGACCCGTAAGCGCGCCGCCAATATGGCCGCCGGTCCCATGCCGGTCTCGGTCGTGCTTGTGATCGATGCCGCCACTGGTCAGAACGGTCTGAACCAGGCGCTCGAGTTTAACGAGGCACTGGGCCTGGACGGTATTATCATGACTAAGCTCGACGGCACGGCTAAGGGCGGTATCGCCATGGCCGTGGCCGAGAAACTCAAGCTCCCGATCCTGCGCATCGGCGTGGGCGAGCAGGTCGATGACCTGCAGGAGTTTAACGCCAAAGATTTCTGCCGCGCCCTGGTGGGCGAGTCCAACTAAGGAGTGACTAGTGTTTGATTCCCTGAGCGATCGCCTCAACGACACATTTGACCGCCTGCGCGGTAAGGGTAAGCTGACCGAGGCCGATATTACCTCGGCCATGCGTGATATTCGCATGGCCCTGCTCGAGGCCGACGTTAACTTTAAGGTCGTCAAGGAGTTCGTTGCCAAGACCAAGGAGCGCTGCATGACCGCCGAGGTCATGGAGTCGCTGTCGCCGGCGCAAAACGTCGTCAAGATCGTGCTCGACGAGCTCACCGAGATGCTCGGCTCAACCGAGAGCAAGCTCGTCTTTAGCAACCGTATTCCCAATGTCATCATGCTCGTTGGCCTGCAGGGCTCCGGTAAGACCACGGCGGCCGTAAAGCTGGCCTACCTGCTCAAGAAGCAGGGCCGCTCGCCGCTGCTCGCCGCGTGCGACGTCTACCGTCCCGCCGCTGCCGACCAGCTGGCCACGCTTGGTGGCGAGATCGGCGTGCCGGTCTTCCGCGGTGACGGTGCGCACCCGGTCGACATCGCCAAGGGCGCCATCCAGGAGGCCGTCGACCACCTGCGCGACGTGGTCATTGTCGATACCGCCGGTCGTCTTCAGATTGACGAGCAGATGATGCAGGAGGCCGTGGACATCAAGAAGGCCGTCAAGCCCGACCAGGTGCTGATGGTCGTCGACGCCATGACCGGCCAGGATATCGTCAACGTCGTCTCGACCTTCGCCGATCGCACCGACTTTGACGGCGTGATCATCTCCAAGCTTGACGGCGACGCCCGTGGCGGCGGCGCGCTTTCCGTGCGCCAGGTGACCGGCAAGCCCATCAAGTTCGTGAGCATGGGCGAGAAGCCCGATTCGCTTGAGCCGTTCTATCCCGATCGCATGGCCAAGCGCATTCTGGGCATGGGCGATGTCGTAGGTATTATCGAGAAGGCCCAGGAGGCAGCCGATGCCGAGCAGCTCGAGGCTGCCGAGCGTATGCTGCGCGAGGGCTTCACCATGAACGATATGCTCGACCAGATGAAAGCCGTCAAAAAGATGGGCGGCATGAAGGGTATCCTGGGCATGCTCCCCGGTGGTCAGCGTGCACTCAACCAGATGGGCGGCAACCTGGACGAGGGTATCTTCGATAAGAACGAGGCCATCATCATGTCGATGACCAAGGAGGAGCGCCTGCGTCCCTCCATCATCAACGGCCAGCGCCGCGCGCGTATCGCCAAGGGCGCCGGCGTAACCCCCACCGAGGTCAACAGCCTTATGAAGCAGTGGGGCGAGATGAATAAGATGATGGGCCGCATGCGCACGATGGCCAATCAGGCACAGGCCGGCGGCAAGAAGGGCAAAAAGGGCAAGAAGGGCAAGAGGATGCGCATGCCCAATATCCCCGGCCTGGACGCTATGGGTCTGGGCGGCATGGGCGGCCTGGGTACGGGCGGTCCCAAGTCCGATATGGAGCTGCTGCGCCAGATGGAAGCGCAGATGCGTAATAAGAAATAGAGCTGTAATTCCAGCTTGATATGGCAAAGGCCACTCGGAAGCTACCGGGTGGCCTTTGTTGTTGGCTTTGATTGTTGGGTTGCGCTTAGCGTCGCGCCTTGAGCTCGCGGTGCCGTGCCGTTAGTGACAGCCGCAGCCCTCGTGACCCTCGTGCTCGTGATGGCCGTGGCAGCTGCAGGACTCACTATGTTCGTGGGCATGGGCGTGGTCGTGGCCGTGGCAGCCGCACGTGGCCTCGCCGTTCTGTGCGAGCGTGCCGGCGATAAGGGCCTCGACGCAAGCGTCGCAGCTGCCCTGGGCGCCTGCGTATACCGTGATGCCGGCTTGGGCAAGCGCGTTGATAGCGCCGCCGCCGATGCCGCCGCAGATGAGCGTGTCCACGCCGCCGTTGGCGAGCAGGCCCGCTAGGGCGCCGTGGCCGGTGCCGCCGGTGCCCACGACCTGCTCGCTGAGTACCTTGCCGTCCTGAACGTCGTAGATCTTGAACTGCTCGCTGCGGCCAAAGTGCATAAAGATGTTGCCGTTGTCGTACGTGGTTGCCACCCTCATGGTGTCGACCTCCTTTGCTGGCCATACGGCCGTCGTTGTGGTGATGGGGGAGTACGCGATATTGCCGCCTTCGATGACGATTGCCCGTCCATTGACCAGCGCGTTTGCCACTTTGCGATGCGCTCGACTGCAAATTGCCGCCACCGTGGCGCGCGCGATGCCCATCTGCTGTGCGACTGCCTCTTGGTTAAGGCCTTCCAGGTCGCACAGGCGCAGCACCTCGAGTTCGTCGATCGTCATGTCGATGGCGTCTCCGCTGGCTAGGCCGTCAGGGGTAAAGCCGCGGTATTCGGGGATGATCCCGACGCGGCGCAGTTTCTCGCGTCTTCCTGCCATGCGCACTCCTTATCTGACATATGTCAACAATAGAATAGCGAACGCGCAGATTTGCGCAATGAATTTCTGGCATATGTCAGAAATTGAGGGCTTATGTTTGGGCTGTGGGGCTGCGTGCGCCTGGGCTACAATGAATCTCGCTTGTAGGCGACTGACAGGAGGGTCAATGAGCAAAGCTGATCAACAGTTTGTAACCATGTGCCGCGATATCTTGGACCATGGCACCACGACCGAGGGCCAAAAGGTCCGCCCGGTGTGGGAGGACGGCACCCCTGCCTATACCATTAAAAACTTTGGTGTCACGGCGCGCTACGACCTGCGCGAGGAGTTCCCGGCGCTCACGTTGCGCCGTACGGCGCTCAAGTCTGCCATGGACGAGATCCTGTGGATCTATCAAAAGAAGTCCAATAACGTGCATGACCTCAACAGCCATATCTGGGATGAGTGGGCCGACGAGACCGGCTCCATCGGCAAAGCCTACGGGTACCAGATTGGCCAGAAGAGCCATTATGCCGAGGGCGACTTTGACCAGATGGACCGTGTGCTGTACGACCTCAAACACACGCCGTACAGCCGTCGCATTATGACGAACACCTATGTGTTTAGCGACCTGTCCGAGATGCACCTGTATCCGTGCGCCTACGGCGTGACGTATAACGTGACGCAGCGCCCGCAGGACGACAAACCGACGCTCAACATGATTCTCAACCAGCGCAGCCAGGATATTTTGGCCGCGAACAACTGGAATGTGTGCCAGTACGCCATTTTGCTGATGATGGTTGCGCAGTCGGTCGATATGATTCCCGGCGAGCTGCTGCACGTGATCGCCGATGCCCACATTTACGACCGTCATGTCGATATCGTCCGCGAGCTTATCGAGCGTCCGCAGTTTGCCGCGCCCAAGGTAACGCTCAACCCCGATGTGCATGACTTCTACGCGTTTACGACCGATGATCTGATCGTCGAGGGCTATGAGCACGGCCCGCAGGTCAAGAACATTCCCATTGCGGTGTAGGTGGCGCTCATGACGTGTAAGCTTTCTGCTATCGTCGCCGTGTGCGATGACTGGGGTATTGGGTGCGAGGGCGACATGGTGGTGTCCAACCGTGCCGACATGCGTCATTTTGTGGCGCGCACCAAAGGTTGCCCGGTCATTATGGGACGCAAGACGCTGTTGAGTTTTCCCGGCGGACGACCGCTCAAGAATCGCCGCAACATTGTGCTCACGCGCGACGAGGGCTTTGCTGCCGAGGGCGTTGACGTGGTGCATAGCGTTGACGGGGCCTTGGCCGCCGTGGCCGATGAGCCCGTTGCGTGGGTGATTGGCGGCGGCGAGGTGTATCGGCAGTTTTTGCCGTATTGCGCCGAGGCCGAGGTTACGCATAACCATTGCGTGCATGACGTGGATACGTACTTTCCCGATTTGGATGCCGATCCCGCGTGGGAGATTGCGAGGCGTGGCGGTGTTGCCACGATTGCCGCGGGC
>CABSBA010000051.1 GCA_902475825.1 uncultured Collinsella sp.
AAGGGCCCCAATTGGGGCCCTTTGACGTTGATCTTAGATGCGGTTCATCTGGGTTGCAACCTTGTTGTACCAGTCCTGCCACGTGGGCGGGCAGTACTTTTTGGCGGCTGCCGGGGTAAGCGTGGAGCCATAGTTGGCGCCCAGGTAGGCAACGTGGGCAGAGACGCCCTCGCTCCAGCTACCAAAGCTCCGCCAGCCGCCGCCGCGGGCGCTCCAGCCCCAGGCGTTATAGGAGCCGGCACAATAGAGGCCCTTGCTGCTCTCGATGCAGGCGATGGCGGGAGACCAGCGAGGGTCAACACCGGTGTTCCAGGCTGCCACGGCAAAGTTGTAACCCTGGCCTGCCATGGGGGAGCCGGCGAGGTAGTTGTCGATGCGACTCGTCCACTCGTTGATAAACGAGTCGTAATCGGAGTTGCCGGTATTGGAGTTGTTCACCGTGGTGTCGATAGTGGTGTTGGCGTTATTGGCCTGGCTGTTGGAGTTGTTGCCGCTCACGCCCTCGCCCGAGAGCTTCTCGGCGGCAGCGGCCTTGTCGGCCTCGAGCTTGGCCAGCTCGGCGGCATTCTCCTGCTCGGCCTTTGCCTGGGCTTCGCTGCGAAGCTGCTGGGCCTGTGCCAGTGCGTCCTCGGCGGTTTTCTGCTCGGTCTCGAGTTGGGACTTCGCCTGCTCGAGCTCGGTCTTGTTCTGCTCGAGCTCGGTCTGCATCTTGTTGAGCTCTTCGATCTCGTCGACGCTCGAGCTCGTGATCTGGTTGGTGTACTTGCAGGTGGTGATGAACTCGCCCAGGCTCTGCGCGTTGACCAGGAAGCTCACGATGGGGTTGGTGCCCTTCTGGTACTTATACAGATCGCGCATGGCGGAGCTCGCCTTGGCCTGTTGATCGGGAAGTTCGGCTTCGATCTTCTCGATGCTTGCCTCGTTAGTGTCGATTTGCTTCTGCAGATCCTCGAGCTTGGTGCGGGCTTCGTTGTAGGCACTCGTGGCGGTTTCGATTTTCTGCTGGGCAGCGGAAAGCTGATCCTGCGTTGCCTGCGAGGCGGCATAGGCTGCGACGGGGGAGAGCATCGGCGCGGCCGTCAGTGTAACGGCAAGCGCGGCGCTCGTGATGATACGAGCCGGCTTCGACGCGATGAGCGCTGCGGTGCGATGGTTCGAATGCTGCATCCAGTCCCTCTGCAATCAATCGTAGGTTATAGTTCGAAAGGTATTCTACTACTGCTTTCGACTTCAACTTGAACCTTAAAGGTTCTAAAGGGTCAAGTTGAACTTGAGGTTTTGGCCTTGACCTGCAGTTATAGTGAATTGTTAAGAAACCATAGAGTTCAACTTTAACGTTACGGAACCCTGCGGGCTCGATCATAAGCGCCTGCTTGCCATAGATATGGTGGAACTTTGGGAAGCGGCGGTTTGGCACGCTAGAATAAACCAGTTGCATAAAGACCGCCCATCGTACGGGCAGTTGATGATAGGAAGTTTCCATGGCATTGCAGTTTACAGAGCGCGAGTTTATACCCGTGCTGCTCGGCGGCGATATCAACGCCTATTCGGTGGCGCGCGCCTTCTACGAGGAGTATCAGGTCAAGAGCCTGGTCTTTGGCAAGTATCAGACGGGTCCTGCATACCGCAGCCAGATTATCGACTATACGCCCAATGTGGATATCGACACTATGCCGGTCATGATCGAGACCGTCAACGGCATTGCACAGGCCAATCCCGATAAGAAGATTATTCTTATGGGCTGCGGCGACAACTACGTCGCGCTTGCCGCGCAGGCTCAGGACGCCGGTCAGCTTGCCTCGAACGTCATCGCGCCCTATGCGCCCTACAGCATGCTCGAGCAGTGCCAGAAGAAGGAGATCTTCTACGAGCTGTGCGAGAAGCACGGTGTGCCCTATCCGCACACGTTTACCTTTACCATGGCGATGCTCAACGCCCAGGGCGAGGCTTCCGCACAGGCGCTCGACCAGATCGACTTCCCTTTCCCGATGATTCTGAAGCCCTCTGACGGCATCATGTGGTGGGAGCACGAGTTCGAGGGCCAGAAGAAGGCCTACGAGATTGCCGATCGCGCCGAGCTGGAGCAGGTCATTCGCGATGTGTACGCCAGTGGCTACACCGATGATCTCATCTTGCAGGACCGCGTGCCCGGCAACGACGAGTACATGCGCGTGCTTACCAGCTATTCCGGCCGCAACGGCAAGGTTCGCATGATGTGCCTGGGCCACGTGCTGCTCGAGGAGCACCAGCCTCACGGCGTCGGCAACCATGCATGCATCATTACCGAGCCTAACGACGAGCTCATGGGCGGCGTGCGCAAGTTGCTCGAGGACCTTAAGTTTACGGGCTTCTCCAACTTCGACGTCAAGTACGACCAGCGCGATGGTTCGTTTAAGTTCTTTGACTTCAACACGCGTCAGGGCCGCAGTAACTACTACGTCACCAACAGCGGCTTTAACGTTGCCAAGTACGTGGTGGATGAGTACGTGTACAACCGCCCGTTTGAGCCTGAGTTTGTGACGGCGCAGGACGAGGCGCTGTGGATGGTCGTCCCCATGGGCGTCGTTGACAAGTATGTCAAGGACCCCGAGCTACGTGCGAAGGCGCATCGTCTGGCCAAGGAGGGCAAGGCTGCCGATCCTTCGTTTATGAAGGGTGATTTTGTCTTTAACCGCTGGTTGCGCATGTGGCACACCAAGCTGCGTCACTTTAAGCTGTTCAAGACGTATTACAAGTAGATGAGCGCGGCGCCCGCCCGGTTTGCATCGGACGGGCGCGGGCATGATACGAGCAATTGCATGGGCGTCACCAAGGAGGCGGCGATGGAAAAGCTGGGAGTTATCGGCGGCATGGGCGCTGAGGCCACGTCGTATTACTACGACCAGGTCGTGCGTCATACGGCTGCTGCCTGTGATCAGGAGCATATCGACATGGTGGTGCTTTCCAAGTCGACCATGCCCGACCGTACGCTGGCCATCAAGACCGGCGAGCATGCCGAGCTGCTGGCGACCATGAAGGAGTGCGCACAGGCGCTCGAGACACTGGGCTGCGCGCACATTGCCATTCCCTGCAACACATCGCACTACTTCTACGACCAGATTCAGTCGTTTACCAAGGTGCCGATTATCCACATGCCGCGTGAGTCGGTGCGCTATGCCCTGGCGGGCGCGGTGATGGGGGAGTGCGAGTTCGATCCCAACCTGAGCATGCCGTCCGAGCCGGTGCGCAAGATCGGCATCATGGGCACTGACGGCACCGTGGGTGCAGGCGTCTATGGGCGCGAGTGCGAGGCCGCGGGCGTCGAGGTCGTCTATCCCAGCGAGAAGCGCCAGGCCGACGTGATGTCGCTGATTTATGATGACGTGAAGGCCGGACGCGAGCCCGATATGGACAAGTTTGACCGCGTGATGTGGGAGTTCGCCCGCAGCGGCTGCGACCGCGTCATTCTGGCCTGCACCGAGCTCTCGGTGCTGCAAAAGTACCGGGAGATGCCCGAGATTACCCTTGACGCCATGGACGTCCTGGTGCGCGAATCCATCATCCGCAGCGGCGCCCCCTACCGCCTGTAGCCCTCGACCTGCCAAAAAGGGACAGGTTTATTTTGGTAGGTTTTATCTGGGGGAACAGTAAGGCCTCGACTCGTTTGGTGCGAGCCGAGGCCTTTTGAATTTGTCGGTTGCCGGGGGCGATGGGTTAAAACAGGAAGCCGAGGACGATGAGGGCAATGCTGACAATAAGTATGGCAATGTCCAGGCCCTTGATGGGGTAGCGCTTGTACGAGCTCGCGCGCGTGCGCAGGTAGAAGCCGCGCTGCTCGGCTGCCAGGGCCGTGGCATCGGTTTTACCCACGCTCGAGATCAGTAGCGGCACGCACAGCGGCAGCATGAGCTTGAGCTTCTTGATGGGGTTCTTGGTGTCATACTCGATGCCGCGTGCGGTCTGCGCCTCCATGATGGCGTTCATCTCCTGGCCAAACACTGGCACAAAGCGCAGCGCCGTGGTAAAGGTGAAGGCGTAACGATACGGAACGTGCAGCACCTCGACGCAGGCGTTGGCAAGGTCGTTGAGCTTGGTCACCATGAGCATCAGGATGAGCGGAAGCGCCACGCCCAGCAGGCGCAGGCATGCCTTGGAGCCGGTGATGAGACCCGTGTCGGTAACGAAGCCCCACACCACGTTGCCATCGCGCATAAAAGCCAGCTGCAGCACCAGCATGATGAGCGCGAGTGGAATCAGTAGCTTGAGCAGCGCGAGCAGGCGGTCGACGACGCCGGCGTAGGCTCCCAGCGCGAGCGTGAGTGCCAGAAAGCCCAGCAGTGCCACATAGGTGTCGGACAAGAAAATGCCGATGATGATGGCGGCGGCGAGGCCCAGTTTGATGACGGGGTTCAGGCGGTGTAGCAGCGTGTCGCCCGGCATGTAGTCGATGACGTTAACCACGGCGGACCATCTCCTCGGTAATGCGAACGATATCAGTGACCTCACTCACCTGCGTAAAGGCGGGCGAGACGGTGGATGCCAGACGGCGCGAGAGTTCGATGACCTGGGGCGGCTCAACGTAGGCACGCTGCATGAGTTCGATGTTCGAGAACAGCTCGTGCGTGCGGCCGCGGTCGAGGATGCGACCGTTGGCCATCACCACGATGCGCTCGGCAAAGTCGGAAACGACTTCCATGTCGTGACAGACCATGATGACGGCGCAACCGCGCTCTGCCATGGTGCGCACCGTTTCCATCACGGTCATGCACTCGCGGTAGTCCAGGCCGCTCGTGGGTTCGTCGAGCACCACGATCTTGGGCTCGACCACTACAACGGAGGCCAGCGCCACCATCTGGCGTTGGCCGCGCGACAGTGAGAACGGTGCCTCGTCGGCGGGCAGACCAAAGCGGTCGATGACCAGCTGGGCGCGACGCAGGGCTTCGGCGCGGTCGATGCCGGCAAGTTCTAGACCAAAGGCGACCTCGTCGAGCACGGTGTCTTTGCAGATTTGGCGGTCGGGGTTCTGGAAAAGCGTTGCCACTTCGTGTGCGATGCGGCTCGTGGGAACCGATGCCGTGTCCAAGCCCGTAACGCGTACGCTGCCCGATGCGGGCTTGAGCAAACCCGTGAGCAGTTTGGTGAGCGTGGTTTTGCCGGCTCCGTTTTGGCCGACAATGCCCACGAGCTCGCCGGGATAGAGTGTCAAGTTGAGGTCGTGGACGGCGGCGCCTCCATGGGGGTAGGAAAACTCGACATGGTCAAAGGTGAGCACCGGCTCGGCGTCTTTCGCATGCGGGCGCAGCGACGGCGCGTGCGGGGAGCCTGCGGGCGCCTGGGTATCGCTTGTCGCACGGTCGGGGTCGACGATTTCCGTGATCAGGCGTTCTGCCTCGTCGACATCCAGACAAGGCGTGCCGCTTACCAAGCCATCGGCCTCGAGACTGTTGAAGATGCGCGTGACGCGCGGACAATCGACGCCGATGGTGCGAAGCTCGTCGGTGCGTGCGAAGACCTCGTGCGGCTCACCTTGCAGCGCGATCTGGCCGTGATCGAGCACCAACACACGGTTGCAGTACTCCGAAAGCAGAGCGACCTTTTGCTCAACGACGACGATGGTGATGCCGAGCGCGCGGTTTGCCTCGCGCAGCGTCTCGAAGACCAAGGTGGAACTGGCGGGGTCGAGTGCTGCGGTTGGCTCATCGAGCACTAAGACGCGCGGACGCATGGCGAGGATGGCGGCGATAGCTACCTTTTGCTTTTGGCCGCCCGAGAGGGTGGCGATCTCGCGGTCGCGCAGGTCGCTAATGCCGACGGTCTTAAGCGTCTCGCACAAGCGCTGCTCGATCTGGTCATGCGGAACGCCAAAGTTCTCGAGACCAAAGAGCATTTCGTCCTCAACGACCGAAGCGACCATCTGGGTATCGATGTCCTGCAACACGCTGCCGACGATCTGCGATATGTCGGTGAGCGAGACCTCACAGGTGTCGCGGCCATCGACCTTGACGGAGCCAAAGAATGTGCCGGTGTAGTGGTGAGGCACGGCGCCCGAAAGGCAAGCGGCAAGTGTGGACTTGCCGGCGCCCGAGGGTCCGATGATACCGATGAAATCCCCTTTGTTCACGCTGAGCGAGACGTGACTAAGCGCCTGCTCGGTTTGCGTGCCATAGGAGAACGAGACATCGTCGACGTTGATGATCGTTTCCATGGATACCTTTCATAGTCATTGGGGACGTTCTTAAATGACTAGTCGTTTAAGAACGTCCCCAAAAGCTCGTTGTTTGGGACAGTCTTTGGTGGTGAAGCACGGATACGGCTTTACGAGGTGCCCCAGGTTGGCGCGAAAGAGGAGCGAAGCGTACTTGGGTATGCGAGCGACGAATGAACGCCAAGATGGGGTGGCTCGTAAAGCCGAGCGGGTTAGTTGAGCTTCAGGGCCTTCTGGATGGGCAGGTAGAGGGCGCCGACCAGAATGGCGTTAAATACGGCGGTCATGGCGACGACGGGTAGCATGGCTGCGGCGAGCTCGCCCACCACGCCGAGCATGGCCATCTTGATGACCATGAAGATAACGCCGGAGACAAAGGTGGTCACGAATGTTGCGACGATGGCGATGCCAGGCTTAACCTGGCCGTCCTTGGCGGCGGCGTTGACAATGACGGCCATGAGCATAGCGGCGATGCCCTCGGCGGCAAAATCGACAAACGGCGAGGTGGTGGTGATCTGGATCACGGCCGCTGAGATGAGGCCAATGACGAGTGCTTGGCCAATGTTGGGACGAACGACCAGGATGGTGAGGCAGAAGGCCGAGATGATGAACTCGGGACTGATCATACCGCCCGAGATGCCCGAGATTGCCTTGCCGACGGTGAAGTTGAGGATGAAGCCTGCGGCAAGCAGAATGGCGAGCAGGACAAGGGCGTGGATATCGAGTTTGCCGCGGTCGGCGGTCTGGACGGTGCGGGGCTGGGCTGTGGCGGTGGTGTTCTGAGACATGGTAAAAGTCCTTTCAAAAAGGGGAGTGTAAGAGAAAAACGGAGGCGCGTGATGCGAATGCGATCGGGCTCGAGATAGAAAAAGGCCCCCGGTCGAAACCGGAGGCCTTCCAATCACCTAGAGCGCAAAAACAGGCGTGTGGGACTCACTGTCGACCGATCGTATTCGCATCACGCCACCACCAGTTGTTGAGGGACTTCATCGTGTTCATCATCTTGGTGGCTCCTTTCGTGATGCCGTAGCGCGGTCGCACCTAGTTGCTGTTGTGCTGCACTATAGCACAGCGAAGTGTGTGCGGGGAAATCTTTTTTGAAAAGATTTCGGCGACGTTTCCCGCCGGTCGAATGGGCGGCTGGGCGGGCGGGCGACCTTGGCCATCCCGCCCGTCTCTTGGAACGCAAGGGTCTTAGGCCTTCTTGCGACGATAGAGCACGAAGCCGCAGACACCGATGACGACGACGGCGCCAACGGCCATGGCGGCCATGTTGTTGCCCTCGGACTTCTCCTCGGTGGCCTCTTCCTCAGCCTCGGGCTCGGCAACGTCCTCATCGGAGAGGGCCTCGTCGGCATAGGTGATGGACTCGACCAGGCAGTCGTTGTCGGCATCGTAGTCACTCGGGATGAACTCCTCGGAGAAGTCGCCCTCCTTGAGGTAGTCGCGCATCTCCTCGAGCATGGCCTTGCACTTGACGTAGGTGTTCTTGGTCGCTGCCTTGCCGGCCTTGTTGGCCAGGGCGGTGCGGGCCTCGGTGCCCTCGGCGGCCTGCATGGCCTCGTCGACGGTCAGGTTCTGCTCAATGAGCTCCTTCTGCAGGGCGTCGAGATAGGCGCGGACGCCGGTAGCGCAGTTGTCGCGGTTCTCATAGGCGAGTGTGTTGATGTCCATGAGAACGTAGTTGATGGAGTTCTTGGGCTCCTCGTTGTTCACGACGTCTTCCTCTTCACAGTGATCGAAGGAGACGTCCTGATCGCTGAAGTAGGGGCTGACCTCGGTGAGCAGTGCGGAATAGAGGGGGATAGCGACGGAGAACTCGGCGTTGGAGAGCATCTCCCACTGGATGGTCGCGATCTCGGGGTCCATGCCGTGACGGATCTGGAAGGTGTGGATCTCGGTGTTGCGGTTGGAGCCGATGGCATAGGCGCCGTCGGTGTTGGCGTTGAGGCCGGCGACATTCTCGCCGCGAGCGGCGAAGGAACGAATCATCTCAAAGGTGTTCCAGTCGGACTTGCCGGGCTGGAAGAACAGCGGCTGCATCTCGTGGACCAGGGCGCCGGTCGTCGCACGAGCGTCTTCGCGCTCGTCCTTGACGATCTCATAGTCGGTGCCCTCAGCAAGCGGAGCCATGAAGTAATCGCGGCCCTGGACATAGCGCGACCACTGGTGCATACCGGCCTCGCTAATCTCCTCGCCGTAGGTCTTGGCGACGTCGAACTTGCCGTCGGTGTACTCGGCAAAGCCCTTCTCCTTAGGCATGGACTCGATGCCCTCGGAGTGGAGGCAGTTCTCGGTGTCGTCGAGGTCGACGTCATAGGTGAGGTTGCCGATGTTGGGGTTGAGCGAGGCGATGTCGTCGGTGAGCCTCATGGCAATCCACTGATGGCCAGAGAGTGCGGCAAACAACCAGGTCTCGTTGTTGTCGGCAATGATGATCTGGTCGTTGGAGCAGACGCCCTGCTCGTCAATCAGGCTGCCGAGGAGCTCGACACCCTCGCGGGCCGTGGCGCTCTCGCCCAGAATGACGCTGGCGTAGTTGTACTCGCCGATGCCGGTCTCCTCGGTGACGGGGTCGGCTTCCTCTGCCTTCTCGTTATAGGAGGTGCTCAGCGTGGCAGAGCAGGAAACGCCCTTCTCGTTGATGCCTGCCTCGGAATATGCGTCGTAGCGATCTTCCCACTGCGAGGGGTTGTCGCGAACGAAGGTGTAGCGGTAGGTTGCGCCCTTGGACTTGTATTCAAAGCCGGACTCGAGCGAGGTGTACTTGCTGCCGTCCTTGTGTGCGGGCTCGATGCCAAAGTGCTTGATGTAGCGCGGGCCGAAGTCCTCGGAACGGCCGTAGTACGTGTTGCCGTCTGCCGTGAGCTGGCTGCCCATGTAGATCTGGGTGCAAGCGAGCGCCGAAGTCGGCATGGCCATAATGGCCGCTGCTCCAAATGCAAGGCCGCAGCCGAGCTTCTTGAGCGTGTTGACAGGATGAGTAAACCTCATGATCCCTCCCAACTGTTGAAACCCCGCGGAACCGTGCAGGATTTCAGCTAATAAATACATCTATTAGCCTATCGGAAGTCTAAAGAGTATTCACTAGATTCGATGAACTACTCGAT
>CABSBA010000052.1 GCA_902475825.1 uncultured Collinsella sp.
CAAAGGCAATGTTCCCCTGCTCGGTGGCAGCAAACAAGACAATGCCACCCGGTGTGTGACCGGGCGTCGCAATCACCTGCAGGCAGATATCGCCCACCTCGATAGCATCGCCCTCGGCGAGCAGACGCGTCGGCTCCCCGGGGTCGGGCGTCTCAATGCCCCACATCGCTCGCTGTTCCTCGATGTTCGCATGCGGCACCGCCACATCCTTAGCACACAGCTCATACTGGCAGCCCTCGCCAACGGTGGTTCGCACGCCGGCAACACCCCCAACATGATCGGCATGGCCATGAGTGCATACGGCGCCAAGCATGCGTACGCCGGGATGCTCGGCTCGAATATGCTCCACCAAGCGCTCGCCTTCCCATGCGGGGTCGATAATCACGCACTCATTGTCCGAAATAACAGCATAGCTATTGGTCTGAATGGGACCGTTTACGAGCGTCTCGATCTCGACCGATCCCTTGGGAGTTAAATCCAAGGACACAGCATTCATGTCCCTCTCCTCTCAATAGAACTCGAGGCATCAAACGATGCCTCGAGTGTAGCGAATATCGATAATGTGGCACGTTCGTCGCGACTAAACACGGCGCTTAAGCTGGGCTCCACCCTCGCCGGGCATCAGGCGGCGCGCGTCGTAGACCGAGTCAACGCTGCTGATAGAGGCCAGCAGCGGATCCAGACCACTCGCGTCCGAAATCTCGACCATAAAACGCAGGGTCGCAATGCCCTCGCGGTTGGTCGAGGTAGCGGCGGAAAGGATATTGCCGCCCGCATCGCCAATGGCGATGGTGACGTCCTTGAGTAGACCCATACGATCCAGGCACTCGACCACAATCTCGACCTGGAAAAGCGTATCGGCAGCACCGTCCCACTCCACGTCAATCATGCGCTCGGGGTGCTCCATGAGGCCTTTGACGTTGGGGCAGTTGGCACGATGCACCGAGACACCTCGGCCGCGCGTGATGAAGCCGACGATATCGTCGCCCGTCACCGGATTGCAGCAATGCGCCAGACGGACCAGCAGGCCGCTGTTGCTCTCGCCCTTGACGATAATGCCGTTACTTGCGCTCTTGCCACGCTTTTGCGGCTTGCGGTTGGAGCCTCGAGCCGGCTGTTTCACGACCTCGGCGATAGCCTCGGCCTTGGTGACCTGTTCCTCGGGCTTGGGGTCCAAAATTTGCTCGACCTTGTTACCCACGGCACGTGGGGCGACTTTGCCCGCGCCAACGGCTGCGAACAGGTCCTCGAGCTGTTTGTAGTTAAACTGCTCCGCCACGGCGTTGAGCGCACGCGTGGATCGCGGCGTAGAGATGCCATACCCGCGTTTGCGCAGGTCCTTGGCCAGTATATCGCGACCGGCGGCAGCGTCATCGTCTTTGGTCGCAGCGGCGAAATAACGGCGGATCTTTGACTTGGCCGAAGGCGTCTTGACGATCTTGAGCCAATCACGCGACGGCTTGGAGCTCTTGTTGGTCAGGATTTCAACGCGGTCGCCCGTCTTGATCTCGTGCGTAAGCGGCGCCACCGCACCGTTGATCTTGGCGCCGACGCAGTGATTGCCGACCTCGGTATGAACGGCGTAGGCAAAGTCGAGCGGTGTAGAGCCAGCACGAAGCGCCATGACCTCGCCCTTGGGCGTAAAGACAAAAATCTCCTGGTCAAACAAGTCGACCTTCAGCGAGTGCAGGTATTCCTTGGCGTCGGTGATCTCGTCAGACGCAGCCCAATCGAGCGAATGTTTGAGCCAGTTAATCTGGTCGTCTAGACGCTGGGCATCATTAGTCTTAGACGCAGACGATCCGCCCGACTTCTTATAGAGCCAGTGGGCGGCGATGCCGTACTCGGCCTGCTCGTGCATCTCGTAGGTTCGAATCTGAATCTCGAGCGGGCGGGCCGTGGGGCCGATAACCGTCGTATGGAGCGACTGGTAGTTATTGACCTTGGGCATGGCGATATAGTCTTTAAAGCGACCGGGCATGGGATGCCACAAGGTATGCACGGCGCCAAGCGTGGAATAGCAATCGCGCACCGAATGAGTGATGACGCGCAGCGCCACCAGGTCGTAAATCTCGGAGAACTCCTTGCCCTTGCGCTTCATCTTTTGATAGATGGACCAATAGTGCTTGGAACGACCGTTGATCTGAAAGCCCTCAAGACCAATGCGATTGAGCTCATCGGTGAGCGTCTTGATGGTCTCGGCCAGATAACGCTCGCGAACCTCGCGCGACTCGGCTACCATGCGCGCGATGCGCTGGTAGGCATCGGGCTCCAAGTAGAAGAAGGACAGGTCCTCGAGCTCCCACTTGATAGAGCTCATGCCCAGGCGGTCGGCCAGAGGCGCGTATACGTCCATGGTCTCGCGCGCCTTAAACAGACGGCGGTCCTCGCGCAGGGCGGCAAGCGTGCGCATGTTATGCAGGCGGTCGGCGAGCTTGACGATGATGACGCGAATGTCCTTGGACATGGCAAGGAACATCTTGCGCAGCGTGAGGGCCTGCTTCTCGTCCATGCTGTCGACTTCGATGTTGGTAAGCTTGGTCACGCCGTCGACGAGTTCTGCCACGGTTTCGCCAAACAGGCCGGAAACATCGGTAAGCGAGGTCTCGGTATCCTCGACGGTATCGTGCAGCAGCGCGGCGCACACCACATCGCAGTCCATCTTGAGGTCGGCCAGAATGATGGCAACCTCGACGGGATGGTTAATGTACATCTCGCCCGAGCGGCGCTTTTGGTTGCAGTGCTTCTCGGCGGCAAAGCAGTAGGCCTGCTCCACCTTGGAGAAGTCATCCTCATTCATATATTTGAGGCACAGGCGCTCCAGCTTGTCGTAGCTGTCCGCCATAATCTCGGGCGGCAGCTCATCGGCATGCTTATAGTGCTCCATCTCCGAAAACGGCTGGAGGGTGGAATCATGGGCGATACGGGCTGCGGCATCCATCGAGGTCCCCTTCCCCTAGGCCCGCGGTACGATCGGGCGGTTAACTTTGGCTAGCATATCAGAAGCGCACGAATCGAGTGCCCAGCTCCGAAAAGCCGTGAACTCCATGCGCGAGCGCAAGCCCTCCAAATAGCGAATTGACCTGCTTAATTGCACGCGACCGGGGTTTTCTGCCATTGAGATGCGACGCGTATCGTCAAACCCCGAAACGCGACAGAAACCGAGCTCTTCGAAGATTCCCAAGCCGCTTGCCACCGAGCGCTCATCGACCGGCGTGCGCGCGTCGATTGCAAGGCACATCTGCGCAATGTCGATATCGCTTGCGCAGAATGAATCGTCCCCTGTCTTGCCACGGTTGGAGCGCCACATGGTCTGCAGCGCACGATAGAGCGTGACGAGCTCATCGCGCTCGGGCGCGTAACAATCGAGCAGGCGCTCGTTAATGCGAGCGTCGCGCGACGAATAGAGCAGGTGAATCACGGCAGGCTGTCCATCGCGACCGGCACGGCCACTCATCTGGTTAAACTCAATCGCACCAAACGGCATGTGGTAGAGCACGACATGACGGATATCGGGCAGGTTGACGCCCTCACCGAAGGCCGAGGTTGAAACGATGCAGCTGAGACTTCCGTCTCTAAAGGCTTCCTCAACACGGCGGCGATCGGAGCGCGCAAGCCCGGCGTTATAGAACGCGATCTGGGTCGCACAGTCGGGCACGCGTTTGCGCAACGTCTTGGCAAGCGACACGGACTGGTCGCGTGAGTTCACGTAGATAACGGTCTTCTCCCCCGTCGCCACGATCGACACCAGGCGATTTTCGCGGCTCGCAAGGTCTCGGTCATCCTCGAGCTGCAAGTTCTCGCGCACCGTCTCGTCGACCACCGTGCGGGTAATCGGTAGCACGCGGGCGAGCTCGGCCACAACCGGAGCCGTTGCGGTGGCAGTCGCGGCCATGACAACGGGGTTGCCCAGGGCCTTGAGAATATCGGGCATGTCGAGGTATGCGCTCCGGTCACCGCCCTTGGCAAGACCGGCATGGTGTGCCTCATCGATAACGACAAAGCCGATACGTCCAGAACGCGCAAAGCGATCGCGATGGATGGAAAGGAACTCAGGCGTCGTGAGAACGATGCCGGTGCGACCCGAAGCCAGGCCGGCAAACACGTCATCGCGCGCGGCTTCCACGGTCTCGCCGGTCAGCACGCCTACGCCAATGCCGAGCGCGGCCATCGTCGACGAGAGGTGATAGGCCTGGTCGGCAACGAGCGCGCGCAGTGGATAGACAAAGATACTCGCACGCCCGCGAAGAACCGCCTCGCGCGCGGCATGCACATGGAAGATAAGAGACTTGCCGCGCCCCGTTCCCATAACGGCCAGAACACTTTGGTGATCGGCCAGGGCATCGAGCGCCTCGACCTGCGCGCGGTGCGGCTGGTTCGATCCGATAAAGCTGTGAATGAGTGAGCGCGTGAGCTCGGTATAGGAAAGCTGGGCAAGCGTCTCGCGTTTACGCGACTCCAGGCGCAGCCCAGAATCCGCCGGTTGTACGCCGCGGCGAAGCTCACATGCCGGGTCGTCAACGCTGGGCGCCGTGGTATCGCGGACCAAGACATCCTTAATCATGAGCTTTGGCTTTACGCGACCTTGCCAATGCTCGGCAACGGCCTCGAACACCAAGTCGACAGCGCTGTCGCAATTGATAAGCCTATCGATCTGCGGCACACGAAACATGATGGCCGGCACACTCGCGGCGCCATCCGTCGCCACGAAGCGCATATGCTCGCCGGTCTTGCCCACCACGGCGCGATCGCACATCGTCACGCCCTCGGCAGCCAGCAGCGGCACCTTATTACCCTGGCCAAACGGCTCAAGGCGGGAAATCTGCTCGATGGTCTCGATATTCAATTCGGAAAGGTCAACCGTGGCGGCAACCTCGTCGGTGTCCTCAAAGTCCTCGGCGGGAAGCTCGGACAACGCGGCGGAAAGGCGACGACGAAACTCATCGAGCTTAGACGCCTCGATGGTCACGCCCACCGCACCGGCATGTCCGCCGCGGCGAATCAGCAGGTCGGAGCAGCGCTCGACGGCTTCGAACAGGTTGACCTTGCCCACCGAGCGACCCGAGCCACGTGCTATACCGTCCTCGATAGAGAAGAGCAACGCCGGCACGTGATAGCGATTGGTCAGGCGGCTCGCCACGATGCCCTTAACGCCCTCGTGCCAGCCCTCGCCGCCCACGACAATCGCGCGCCCGCCATCGTAGGTCTCCTCGACCTTTGCCATGGCATCGCGCGTGAGCTCCGCCTCAATCTCGCGACGCTGACGGTTGATCTCCTCGAGCTCGGCTGCCAGTGCACTTGCCTCGATAGGATCACGGGCAAGCAGCAGGTCGAGCGCCAGCTTGGGATCGGCCATGCGGCCGGCGGCGTTTAAGCGGGGAATGAGCGAGAACGATAGGCCGTCCGCCGTAATGGTAGAAAGGTCGGCCTTGGCGAGCGCTGCAAGCGCAATGTAGCCGGGACGAGCCGTCACGCGCATCTGTTGGATGCCCTCGGCGACCAACGCGCGGTTCTCGGCCGTCAACGGCATCATGTCAGACACGGTGCCCAGCGCCGCAACCTCAATCAGCGAACGCCAATACGACGGCTTGCCCAGACGCTCGCCCAAAACCTGCACCAGCTTGAGCGCCACACCGGCACCGGCAAGTTCACGCGAGGGCCCCTCATCCTCGAGCTTGGGGTCGGTCAGGGGCACGCCCTGCGGCACCTGGTCGGACGGCTCATGATGGTCCGTAACCACCAGATCGATTCCCAGGCTCTCCAGATAGGAGACCTCTTCCTTGGCCGCGATACCGTTATCGACGGTCACGATCAGATTGGGTTGGGCGAGCTTGTTGACGCGGTCGAGCGCCGCGCGCGAAAGGCCATATCCCTCGTCAAAGCGGTGCGGGATAAACGGTGTGACATCGGCGCCAAACGTCCGCAGCGCCTCGGTCAACAGACAAGTCGACGTAATGCCGTCGACGTCAAAATCACCAAAGACGGCGATGCGTTCGTGGTTGCGAATGGCGCGCTCGACACGATCGGCAACAACCGACATACCCGGAATGACGAGCGGATCGGCCCAATCACGGTCGAGCGAAGGCGTCAAAAATAGCTGTCCTTCCTCAATCGAGGCAATGCCGTGCGCAACCATAATGCGTGCCACCAGCCCGGGTATGCCCAGACCAGCCGAAAGCTCCTTTTCGAGCTCGGGATTTTGCTGAGCGACCGCCCAGCGATGCGTCGTCTTAAGCGATGACATAGGCGCCCACCCCCGATAGGGGCAGGTCGCCGTGATACCTCTCACGGTTCATAGCGATGAGTCCTCTGTGTATGCCCGCTTCGGCAGGCAGATCTGTTGAACGGATTTATTATACCGTGCGGCACGGACGCAGAGCCTCGCAGCACGCCGTGGTTTCGGTAAACGATGCCGGTAATAGCCTCGAAATAATCGAGCGTTTCTAACGCACGGATGCATGCGAGCGTCTAGCATATCCATTCAAAACGGATTTACGAGCAAAGGGAGTCACAAGAGCAGATGAAGCAATGGGTTGGACTGGGAAAGTTCCTCGCGGGGCATATGCAGGTCGTCGTTCCGATTTGCGTAACGCTCGGTGTGCTCTTTCCCCAGCAGATCGGCGTACTTAAGCCCATCGTTCCCGCTCTCTTCGCCTTTATGACGTTCCAAGGCGCGCTCAGTAACACCTTCCACCAGGTAGCCGAGGTGTTCCGCCGTCCGCTGCACCTGATTTTGGCGCTGCTCGTCTCGGCGGTGCTTATTCCCATAGCAGCTTATGCCATGGGATCGCTGTTCTTTGGCTCCAACCCCAACCTTGTCTGCGGCATCGTGCTCGAGTACAGCGTACCCGTGGCAGTCACTGCCTTTATGTGGATTAGCATGTTCGGCGGCAACGGCCCGCTCGCGCTCACCATTATCCTGACGTCCTCGGTTATCTCGCCTGTGACGATTCCGCTCACGCTGAAGCTCTTGCTGGGTGCCACCGTCTCGATCGATGTGCCGAGCATGATGCAGGACATGGCCTTTATGATCGCCATCCCCGCCGTGCTCGGCATCGTGATCAACGAGCTCACGCGTGGATGGGGACACGAGAAGCTCTCCCCCGCGCTCTCGCCCGCCTGCAAGTTCATGATGATAGGCGTTATCGCCTCCAACTCCACCGCCATGAGCGAGTACGTGCTGCACATGAACGCGGTGCGTCTGGAAGTCGCCCTCTTTATTTTGACCTTCGCCATCAGCGGCTTTGTCGTCGGCATTCTGGTCGCCCGCGCACTGCATCTGCCATATAGCGAGACGACTACCATGTGCTTTACCTGCGGCATGCGTAATATCTCTTCGGGCGCCGTCATCGCCACGCAGTACTTTCCGGGCGAAGTCGTGTTTCCCGTCATGTGCGGAACGCTGTTTCAGCAGGTACTCGCCTCGTTTATCGGGCATCTCTTTGAGCGTCTAACCGGCGAGGAGCGTGCCGCCCAGCGCAAGCGCGTCGAGGCCGGCCGCGACGCCATGGCACGCTAGACTGTCCGCATTACGCGGGTGTTAGTCCTGCTATTCGAGCGTTTCCAGATGCGCACGCAGACGCTCAGCATCGATATCGAGCGTTGTCTCGGCATTGACCTGGGCCAAACGATAGCCGACAAAGTAGGGCGAAACCACCCAACGCGGCAGCGCCTTGGCAATGGTCCGACCGCCCAGGTGATAGAAGAACAAGTTGTACGACTCTGCGCGGCCACCGTGGTGCTCGTTCAGGATATAGCGCAGAGCTACCTGGATCGCATCGGCGAAGAGATCCGCCTCAGCTTGGTCTCGCATGCCATCGCTGGCGGCGATTCCCTGTGGGGCTGAAACATTGACCTCAAAGAATCCCATGATCGGTTCGGTTGAGATGTTGACCGCGATTCTCCCCTGTTGCCAGACATTGATGCCTTCGAAATTGGCGGAAGTCAGCGAAGCATAGCCGTCTTCCTGCTCCAAACCCACAATCTGCATGTGCGGATGAACGAGACTGCCGCCCGAGAGCGGACCCTTGTTCTTGTACATGAGCACGCTTCGATACTGCTGTGAATCGATCATCTGCTGCCAGCAACCCAGGGCAAACCTCATTACATGGTGGAGTTCATCCGACTCATAGGTCGCCAGGTCTGCGTCGTGGTCGGCCGACTCGATCAGCACGGTTTGACGGGTGGCGCGCAGGGTTTTGAACTTATTCTCGAGCCAGATGCAGTCACCGTCGCGCCGAATGATATTGGCGAGCCCCTCGGTATCGCAAAAGGGGCACGCGGTGCCAGGGCGCCGGTTGTCGTCGGGCTTACCGCTCGCCTGCTGAACGTCAAATACCAGCGCCACGGGTTACGCCTCCAGCGGCACGATCTTGGTGCCATGGAGCTCGGAGACGCCCAATGCCGCCGCCACGGTATCGCGGTTGGCCGTGGAAATGCCGCCGCCGGGAAGGACGGTCAGGCGGTCGCCCGCATACTCGACAAGACGCGATAGGTGCTCCAGATTGTCCTCGATCGGCGTTCCGGCAGCACCGCCATGCGTCAGGATACGCGTGATGCCGCAGTCGGCGAGCGTATCAATGGCATCCAACTGAGCCTCAGGCGAGAGCTGGTCAAACGCCATGTGGAAGGTAATATCGATGGGTCCGCGCTTGCACTCCTCGGTCGCGCAGCCCGCGGCCATCACGAGGGCGCCCAACGTAAGCTCGTCGAGCGCCCATCCGCCGGCACAAGGCTTGCAACAGCCAAAGACCAAGCCGTCGGCGCCGGCGCTCACGGCAAGGCCCAGGTCCATCTCCATCATGCGCAGCTCGTCTTGGTTGTAATGAAAGTCGCCGCCACGCGGACGGATCATGCACATCACCCGCGCATCGTGCTCGTGGGCATAGTTGACCGTAGCGCTGATAACGCCAGCCGAGGGCGTGGTACCGCCGACGGCAAGGTTGTCGCACAGCTCGATGCGCCTTGCACCGGCATCAATAGCCGCCGGCACCCGCTCAAAGTTTTCGGCACAAAACTCGTACAGCATAGATAGACCCCCAGATGACAAACGTTTTCCGATGGGCATTGTCGCACGCCCCCATGAAGTTGCGGTGGAATAGGGACTGTTTTGGCCTCTGAGACTCCCATTTAGTCCCTATTCCACCGCAACATAAGGGGGACAGAACCAAAGCAACGCCGCAGGCAGAGGACGGACAGCGAGCGGGCACCAGGGCGAACAAATTGACATGAAAAGAGGGCGGCATAGACCTTTTGGTCATGCCACCCTCTTTGAATAACAA
>CABSBA010000053.1 GCA_902475825.1 uncultured Collinsella sp.
ATGACCGTTCACCGTTCAACTGTTTTCAAAATGAATAAAATGAGCGATAAAGAGAATATAAACCTTAATAAACTCGCGTATCGCACGGACGCGGGTTATTAATGGGTTGTAGGCCTTTTACAGAAAGGATTCCAGCAATGTCTAAGCCTCTTGGCAAGCCCGATCGTATTGTCGTCGCCCTTGGCGGCAACGCCCTCGGCAACAACCCCGTTGAGCAGATCGAGGCCGTGAGCAACACCGCTCACGCTCTTCTCGGCCTGATCGAGCAGGGTAACGAGATCATCATCACCCACGGCAACGGCCCGCAGGTCGGCATGATCCAGAACGCCTTCGCCGCTGCCCACGACGCCATCGGCACCCCCGAGATGCCGCTGCCCGAGTGCGGCGCCATGTCCCAGGGCTACATTGGTTATCACCTGCAGCAGGGCATCGGCCGCGAGATGCACAAGCGCTATAAGCGTTGGCACGCCGCCACCGTCGTCACCCAGATTGAGTGCGACCCCGACGATCCCGCGTTCAAGAACCCGACCAAGCCGATCGGCCCCTTCTATACCGAGGAGCAGGCCAAGGAGTTCATGGCCGAGGATCCCTCCAAGGTCTTCGTCGAGGATTCCGGCCGCGGCTGGCGTCGCGTCGTCGCTTCCCCCGATCCCAAGAAGATCGTCGAGGCTGACTCCATCCTCAACCTGCTCGACAACGAGTTCATCGTCATCGCCTGCGGTGGCGGCGGCATCCCCGTCGTCCGCGACTACGAGAACAAGGGCTGCTACAAGGGCGTTCCCGCCGTCATCGACAAGGACCTGGGCGGCGAGCTGCTGGCCGAGGACTGCGATGCTGACGTTCTGTTCCTGCTGACCGCCGTTGAGCATGTCGCCATCAACTTTGGCAAGCCCAACCAGGAGGAGCTCGAGGAGCTCACCGCCGACGAGGCCGAGCGCCTGGCCGACGAGGGTCAGTTCGGCAAGGGTTCCATGGAGCCCAAGGTCCGCGCTGCCATCAAGTTCGCCCGTTCCCGCAAGGGCCGCACCTGCATCATCGGTGCTCTGGACAAGGCCGCCGAGACCATGGCCGGCCTCTCCGGTACCCGCATCCACGAGTAGTCTCTACTCTGTTGCATCTCTCGTGGGCGCCAGGCAAAGCGCCCACAAACTAGCCTCTCTTCATGAGTCCCGCAGTCCGCTCCGACTGCGGGGCTTTTGTTTCAACCCGGCACTTAGGGACGTTCCTTTCCTGCCGGCAGCATGGGACAGTCCTTTAAGGCTGTCCCCAACGACCACTCATTTAAGTCTGTCCCCAATGATTAGTAGTAGGCCCACATGGCTTCGATTTCATTGAGGACTTCTACGACGCCCCAGCGGCGGGCGCTGCGGCTTTGCGAGTTGGGGTCGTAGACTCCCACTTGATCGGCATCGTCGATGCCCCAGAGCACGATATAGTGTCCAACGCTGGTAAAGGTGCCGGGACGAACCGATGCGATGATGGGCGCACCCGAGCGCAGCACCTGGGTGATAGAGCTGCGATCGATATGGATCTCAGTTCCGTTAAGGCCCAGCTGCCATGCGCCGCTCGTCATAAACGACCACTCGGTGGCACCGGTGGGAGCATAGTTGCCCGCCTCGGAAAGAGCGCACATATCGACCGGTGTCATATCGGTGTGGCCGGTTTTATAGATGTAGACCATGGTAAGACAGGTAGGGCCGCAGGCATTTTGGCGGATGGTACCGCCGGCGTAGGGCAGCTCCGACCATGCCGGGTCAATCTGATAGATGTGGGGCATGGTGCCGGCTTGCCACTGCGAACGCGGGGTCGAAAACGCAAACGAATAGCCGGGCGCGACCGGGGCCTTGAGCAGCTTATCCTCGGCGGTTGGATCGAGACCGGCCGAGCCGTGGGAGATACAGGAGCTCATAAGCACAAAGATCAGACAGGTGAGGATAGAGCACAGTGCGAGGCGAAGTCGACGAGCTGACAGGGCGGGGGCATTCACGTACGATGTCGAGCGGTAAGGCTTGCCGTCGCGTCCGCCTTGGGGATGCGAAAAGAAGCGGTTGATATGGATGCCGGGCTGACGTGCGCCGTTGCGGCGCAGTTGCGGAACCTCGGCCTGACGCTGTCGAGTGCGCGCGCCCAAGCGGCTATCTTGCTGCGCGCTTGTGGCCGTACTCGGACGGCCGCTCTGCCGTGTTCTGCTTGTCTGCTGCCGAGACGAAGGTCTGGGTTGCTCTTGAGGGCGTTGCGGATTGCTGCTCGTGGCCCTTCTGGGCGTCGGCGTGGTACGGCCAGCAAGGCGAACACTTTGTCGCCGTTGATCACCGTCGTTGTATCCGTATGCCATTCGTACCGCCTTGTCTCATGTATAACCTGTCTATCCTACAAAAAAGATGTGCAACAAAGGGGTCTGCGCGTCAAAAGCTCGGTAAACGGTACGAAAGGCGCAAAACACACGGCCTCAAAAACATCTCTATATGCGTCCGATGAGCGTACGCCCGTCGGACGGGCGGCAACAATGGACTGCAAACTGTGCCGTTCGTCCCAAAAACGGCGCCGCTCGTTTTGCAGTTCTGCCTTCGGTCGAGCTACAAGCGGAGCTGCTGCGCCAAGGCCGTATCTTAAAGCCACGAAATAAAAGAGCGCGGCAAAACAGACCGCGCAAGGGGTGACGTCAAGGGGCGTCAAAAAGGAAAGGAGGGGAACAATGGCGGACAAGAACGCAGAAGTTGCAGTCGAGGATAACGGCGGTATGAAGAAAACGCTTTCGCTCTGGAACTTCTTCACCATCGGTTTCGGTGCCATCATCGGCACCGGTTGGGTTCTGCAGGTCGGCGACTGGATGGTCGTGGGCGGCGGTCCCGTTCCCGCTATGATCGCATTCCTCTTGGGTGCAATCTTCCTCGTGCCCGTCGGAGCTGTTTTCGGTGAGCTCACGGCTGCTATCCCCATCTCGGGCGGCATCGTCGAGTATGTCGATCGTAGCTTTGGCCGTACGCTGAGCTACATCACCGGATGGCTTTTGGCTCTGGGCAACGGCATCCTGTGCCCGTGGGAGGCCATCGCCATTTCGACCCTCGTGTCCGAGATGTTCGGCAGCCTGCCCGGTCTTGAGTGGCTGCGCGCCGTCAAGCTCTACACCATCCTGGGCGCCGACGTTTACCTGTTCCCGACGCTGATCGCGCTCGGCTTTGCAGTCTACGTCATCTTCCTCAACTTCCGCGGTGCCAGCTCGGCCGCCAAGCTCCAGGCCTTCCTGACCAAGGCCCTGCTCTGCGGCATGCTGCTCGCCATGGGCGTCTCGCTGTTCACCGGCTCGCCGGACAACGCCATGCCCGTGTTCTCCCAGGTCGCCGGTGCTGGCGGCGGCAAGGCCGCTACCGAGAGCACCAGCCTGTTCGCCGGCATCGTGTCGGTCCTGGTTCTGACCCCGTTTTTCTACGCCGGTTTCGACACCATTCCTCAGCAGGCTGAGGAAGCAGCCGAGGGTCTCAACTGGAACAAGTTCGGCAAGATCATCTCCCTGGCCCTGCTGGCCGCCGGCGGCTTCTACATGGTCTGCATCTACTCGTTCGGCACCATCCTCGACTGGCATGAGTTTGTTAAGAGCCCAGTTCCCGCGCTTGCCTGCCTCAAGGGCATCAACATGCTCCTGTACCTGGCCATGCTCGTCATCGCCACGCTTGGACCCATGGGCCCGATGAACTCTTTCTACGGCGCCACGAGCCGCATCATGCTCGCCATGGGCCGCAAGGGCCAGCTGCCCGAGAAGTTCGCCGAGGTCGACCCCAAGTCCGGCGCTCCCAAGCTCGCCTGCGTCGTTCTGGGCGTCATCACCGTCATCGGTCCGTTCCTGGGCAAGAACATGCTCATTCCTCTGACCAACGTGTCGGCTCTCGCCTTCATCTTCTCCTGCGGTATGGTCGCCCTCGCCTGCCTGCGCATGCGCTTCACCGAGCCCGACCTGCCTCGTCCCTACGAGGTGCCCGGCGGCAAGTTTGGCATCGGCCTCGCTATCGCTGCCTGCGCCATCATCATCGGCCTGCTCGTGATCCCGTTCTCTCCCGCCTCCCTCAACATGGTGGAGTGGGGCATCGTGATCGGCTGGTTGGCTATTGGCCTGGCCCTCATGGCTTTCACCAATTCCCGCAAAAAGTAACGCCTAACCGGGGCGGACCAGGTGCGCGGGGCCCTCTCTTCCGCGCACCGAACCCGGCACCACTTGGGTAGCTTTGTGAGGCCTTAACCCAACACGGCCTCGCCCACTATATGGATCCATAAGGAGGAACCATGTCCACTAAGTATGCAATCGTTGGCGGCAAGCTCATCGACGGTACCGGTGCTGAGCCGATCGAGAACTCCCTCGTTCTCGTCGACGACAACGGCAAGATCGAGTACGCCGGCACTATGCAGGACCTTCCCGAGGGCGTTGAGGTCATCGACGCCGCCGGCAAGACCGTCCTTCCCGGTCTGATCGACACTCACCTGCACTTCTCGGGCAACCTGACCGACGATGACACCGATTGGGTCATGCAGCCGCTCCTCGAGAAGCAGGCCGTCGCCGTCAAGCAGGCCTACGACTGCCTCACCCACGGCCTCACCACCGTCTGCGAGATCGGCCGCTTTGGTATCCAGATCCGTGACTGCATCGACAAGGGCGTCTTTAAGGGCCCGCGCGTTCTGGCCACCGGCCTCGGCTTCTGCCGCGTTGCCGGCCACGGTGACTCCCACCACTGCACCCAGGAGCTCAACAAGGAATCCCATCCCTGGGGTGACCAGGTCGACGGTCCTTGGGATCTGCGCAAGGCCGTCCGTCGTCGCCTGCGCGAGAACCCCGATGCCATCAAGATCTGGGCTACCGGTGGCGGCATCTGGCGCTGGGACTCCGGCCGCAGGCAGCTCATGAGCACCGAGGAGATCAAGGCCGTGGTCGAAGAGGCCAAGATGGTCGGCATCCCCGTGTGGAGCCACTGCTACAACAACCACGCCGCTGCCTACGATTCCGTTCGCTTTGGCTGCGAGCAGCTGATTCACGGCTTCGATATCGATGAGCGCACCATGGACCTCATGGCCGAGCAGGGCACCTTCTTCACCCCGACGATTGCCTTCCTGCCCACCTGGTACGCCACCTATCCGCCCGTCTACGTCCCCGAGCTGCACGACAAGTACGAGGGCACCTTGGTCGAGAAGGAGCTGCAGCGCAACTACGACTGCCTGCGCGAGGCCAAGAAGCGCGGCGTCGTCATGACGATCGGCTCCGACTCCTTCTCCTTCGTCACCCCGTACGGCACCTGCTCCATCGAGGAGATGTACGAGTTCGTCGACAAGATCGGCTTCACCCCGGTCGAGACCATCACCTGCGCCACCCTCAACGGTGCCAAGATGTGCCACATCGAGGACGAGACCGGTTCCATCGAGGCCGGCAAGTGCGCCGACCTGCTGGTCGTCAACGGTGACGTCGCCGCCGACATCCACGTGCTCAACACCGACAACATGGACGTCATCATGAAGGACGGCTGGATCGTCGAGGCGGGCACCTTTGGCGAGGCCAACAAATACAGCGCCTAAACTACCGTTCATCGACGACTGGATGTAAAACACAGTATTTGATTGCATAATGCAATGGAGAGGGTCGCTTGCGGCCCTCTTTATTGCTATGGGTGCGATAGATAAAAGGGGATGACGGTGGATTTAAACAGGCTGATTCTGGGCAAGAGCTACAACTCTACCAAGGTCTTTCGTACGGCCCAGCATGTGGTCCAGGCCATCCTGCTCGGTGTTGTCGTTCCGGCGCTTATCCTGCTGCTTATCTGGGATTTAACCGATAACCCCAATCCCGTTCCGGGCGTTGTCGTTATTGCCGGCATGGTCATGCTGTGCTTCTTTTTCTCGTATGTCTTTGTGGTCCCCGACGACCTCACATCGAGCGCAACCGACCGTACGCTCGCCATCGCATCAAAAATATTCGCCTATACGTCGCGCGGTCTTACGCCCGAAGCGGCCCTGGGTGCCTCTAAAATCATCCTGTCCGAGACCATCGCCTCTGCCATCTGCTTTACCGATGGCAAACAGGTGTTGGCAAGCTGGGGCGAGGACTCGGCAAAGTGCCCTGCCGGCACCCCGGTCGTGCTCAAGACAACGCTCAGTGTGATTGAGACGGGCGAGCAGAGCGTGTTTTCGCGTGACACCTCCAATGAGACGGGCGGCTATTTTCCCCGCCTGCGCGCCGGCATTGTCGCGCCGCTTACCGTGCGCGGGCATTGTGTGGGTACACTCGAGCTGTACTATCCGCGCCTGAGCAGCATCGATATGCGCCAGACGGCGCTTGCCTCGGGCTTTGCCGATCTCATTTCCACGCAGCTCGCCAGCTTTGAGCTCGAGCGCCAGGACGAGCTTACGGCCCGCGTGGAGCTGCGCGCCTTGCAATCGCAGGTCGACCCGCATTTTCTATTCAATACCATTAGCACGATCGTGTCGCTCGTTCGAACCGAGCCCGACAAGGCGCGATCGCTGCTGATCGACTTTTCCAACTACTATCGTCAGACGCTTTCTGATTCCGATACGCTCACCACGCTCGAGCACGAGGTGGAACAGGGCACTCGTTATATCAATCTTATGCAGGCCCGGTATGGCGACGGCCGTCTGCGCGTTTCGGTCGACATCGACTTTGAGGTGCGCGACAGCCTGGTACCGCCGTTTATCTTGCAGCCGCTGCTCGAAAACTGCATCAAGCATGCGCAGCGCGAGATCGAGCCGCTTTCTATTCGTGTTAGGGCTTTTGAGACCGATGACGGCTTGGAGATCATCGTCGAAGATGACGGCATCGGGATGAGCGAAGAAGTCTGCGCGCATCTGTTTGAGCAGCATCGCCGAGAGGAACCCGAGAGCATTACCGCCGACGGCTCCGTCAAGCGAGGTTGCGGCCTGGCGCTCTTCAACGTGCTTCAGCGCATCCATTTCTTTTACGGAGAAGATTCCGGCATGCGCGTGAAGTCCCAGGAGGGCGTGGGAACGCAGGTCATCGTTGAGTTGAACGGCGAGCCACATGAGCCGGCGCCGTTGACGGTGTAGCACGCGGTTGGATTGAGAGATAAAGAGGGGAAGCACATATGTCCGAAGGCTGGAACACCTTGGTGGTTGATGACGAGCCTCCCATTAGGGCTGAGCTACGTTATCTGTTGGAAAAGGATACGCGTGTGGGTCAGATTGCCGAGGCGGGCAATGTCACCGAAGCCGTGGAGTCGATTCTGTCGAACAAGCCCGACGTGCTGTTTTTAGACATTACCATGCCCGGTCGCTCGGGAATTGAGCTTGCCGAGACGCTGCAGAACCTAAAGACGCCGCCGGTCGTGGTGTTTGTGACGGCATTTGCCGAGTATGCGGCCGATGCCTATAACCTCGATGCTGTCGATTACGTCGTCAAGCCGGTCGAGGATGCCCGCTTGTCAAAGGCGCTCGACAAGATCGAGACTGCCCTGGGCGCTCGCCGTGTCGTCCATGCTCCGCGCCAGCCTTTGCGCCTGACGGTGGATCGCGGGGGCAAAAGGGTGTTCATTCCCGTGGCGGATGTCTGCTACTTTGAGGCGCGCGCCGATTTTTGCAACGCCGTCTGCGCCGAGGGAACATACCTGATCAACGAGTCGATTTCCTCGCTCGAGCGGCGCTTGGCCTCCGAGGGCTTTATCCGCGTCCACCGCAGCTATCTGGTCAATTTGGAAGACGTGCACAATGTCGAGATCGGCTCCACGGGCCTGATGGAGCTCAGGCTCGACCGTGTGAGCTCGACGGTGCCCGTGTCCCGTCGTCGCGCTGCCGAGGTCAAATCGCACTTGGGGCTAACGTAAGGGTCGGTGTGCCATCGTTTGCCGTTACAGGTTTGGCATGACTGTGCGGTGGGCATAATGGATTGCATCGAATGAAATCGAAAGGATTATTATGCCCGCGCTCATTACGCATCATCTGTTTGGCGAGGAAAGCATCGACCGTCTTCCGCAGGGCGTTATCACGTCCGACGAGGAGCGCATCGCCTTTATCCTGGGAAACCAAGGTCCCGACCCATTCTTCTTTCACATGCTCACGCCGCGCATTTCCGACTGTATGTCGCTTGCTCAGGTCATGCATCGCTCGCGCATGTCGCGCCAGTTCTCGTGCCTGCGCGACGGCGTGTCGCACCTGCAGCCGCGCGATGCCAATCTGGGTCGCGCCTTTGCGCTGGGCCTGCTGTCGCACTATGTGCTCGATCGCAATGCCCACCCCTTTGTCTACGAGCAGCAGTTTGGCATTGTCGAGTCCGATCCCGAGCTCGAGGCTTCGGGCAGTCAAGTTCATGCCGTGCTCGAAAGCGACCTGGACGTGCTGATGCTGCAGCTCAAGCGCGATGGGGCTACGGTCGAGGATTATCCGCCGGCGGGCGAGATCGTCACTACCGACCGCATCAATCGCGTTGCCGGTGTGCTGATGAGCTATGTTGCCGGACGCGTGTACGGCATCGATATCCCGGCGGGAGAGTACGGCGGCGCCGTAGCCGACATGCAGCTGCTCTACCGCACTATCGAACCCGCCGGTTCGGCCAAGACGCGCGCGATTGCCCTGCTCGAGGGCTTGGTGCACGATTATTCGCTGCTCGACGGCCTTGCGCACCGCGTGACGACCGAGCTGCCCGAGCGTACCGGAAATCTGGGCCACTTGGCATGGAAGAGCCCCTTTACCGATGAAGTCTCGACCGAGAGCTTCCCCGAGGTCTTTGACCGCGCACTGCTCGATTACGAGCTCACCGTCGCCCGCTTTATCGAGACCGGCGATATGGAAGCCGTGACCAACCACGTCAATTACAGCGGTCGCGTGCTCGGCGCCGACGAAGAGTTCGACCGCGAGGAGTAGCAAGCTGCCTCGCCCATACTCTCCAATAAGTTGCGGTGGAATAGTTCCTGAATGAAGCCCCCGGAGGGCTAAGCGGGAACTATTTCACCGCAACT
>CABSBA010000054.1 GCA_902475825.1 uncultured Collinsella sp.
GGTCGCGATGAATCTCGCGCATCGGGCGAGGCGTCGAGTATCTCGTTTCCGACGACGGAGGACGAAGTCCGCGCCATTCTGCGAAAGCTCCATGCCGAGTATGTTCCGATAACGGTCCAGGGTGCTCGGACCGGTCTGGCTGCCGGTGCCGTGCCCCACGGCGGACATATCCTCAACACTTCTCGTATGAATCGCTACCTGGGTCTTCGCCGCGACGAGCAAGGCCATTTTCTGCTGCGCGTGGAGCCGGGCGTCGTGCTTTCGGAGTTGCGCAAGCAGCTGGGTAAGAAGGCATTGCCGACCGCTGGCTGGAATCAGGCATCGCTTGAGGCCTACGAGGAGTTCCAGGCAGCTCCCGAGCAGTTCTTTCCCACCGATCCCACCGAGGCATCTGCCTGCTTGGGCGGTATGGCGGCGTGCAATGCCTCCGGTGCCCGCAGCTACGCCTATGGTCCCATGCGCCCGCACGTTACGGGGCTTCACGTGGCACTGGCGGATGGCGACCTGCTCGAGCTTCATCGAGGTCGGGCGCACGCTGACGCACGCCGCTTGTCGCTCGTGACGGCAGGGGGTCGCGCGCTCGAGCTTGATCTTCCCGGCTATACCATGCCCAAGACCAAAAACGCGTCGGGCTATTTCGTTTCGGACGACATGGACGCCATCGATCTTTTTATCGGTGCGTGCGGCACACTCGGCGTCATTACCGAGCTCGAGATCGCCCTGCAGGCGGCACCTTCGGTCGTATGGGGCGTGAGCTGCTTCTTCGACAGCGAGGACAAGGCGGTGTCTTTTACCGATTCCGTGCGCCCCGTGCTGTCCCATGCCGCCGCTATCGAGTATTTCGATGCCGGCGCCTTGGATATTCTTCGCCGCCAGCGCGAGCAGTCGACCGCGTTTGCCTCGCTGCCGGCACTCGACGATGAGGCAAAGGTCTGTGTCTATGTGGAGCTCGACTGCGACGACGAGGCGCAGGCGACCGAGGAGCTGTACCACTTGGGATGGGTTTTGGAGCTTGCGGGCGGCCGCGACGACGCGACTTGGGTTGCGCGCACCGAGGTCGATCGCGAATGCCAGCGGTTCTTCCGCCACGCCGTCCCCGAGAGTGTCAACATGCTCATCGACGAGCGTCGCCGCACCGACCCCACCATTACCAAGCTGGGGTCGGATATGTCGGTGCCCAACACGCGCCTGGCCGATGTCGTTGCCCTCTATCGCCGCACGTTGGCCGAAAGCGGGCTTGAGTCTGCCGCCTGGGGACATATCGGCAACAACCATCTGCATGTGAATATCCTGCCGCGCGATGTGCAAGACTACCGTCGCGGTGGCGAGCTGTTTGCCCAGTGGGCTGCGGAGGTAACGGCTATGGGCGGCGCCGTCTCTGCCGAGCACGGCGTCGGCAAGATCAAAGCAGGCTTTTTGGAGACGATGTACGGCCACGAGGCCATGGTCGAATCGGCTCGACTCAAGCTGCAGCTCGACCCTGCCGGGCAGCTCGGCCGCGGCAACCTATTTTCGGAGAAGCTCTTGGATGAACTCGTCCAGAAAGGGGGCGCGTGAAGATGAGCGAATTCCATATGGTAGTGTGCGTCAAGGCGGTGCCGGGAAGCACTGAGGTCAAGATGGACCCCAAAACCAATACCATCGTGCGCGATGGCAGGCAGGCGGTCATTAATCCCTTCGATGCAAGTGCCCTCGAATGCGCGCTGGCGCTCAAGGACGACTTTATCGGCTTTGGTATGGATGTACGCGTGACGGTGGTGTCGATGGGTATCCCTGCAACCGAATCGCTGCTGCGCGACTGCATTGCCCGCGGCGCCGATGACGCGCTGCTGCTGACCGATCGCGCCTTTGCGGGCGCGGACACGTTGGCGACCACCTATGCTCTCAAATGCGGCATAGAGGCGCTCGATGAGGACTTCGACCTGCTCATCTGCGGCAAGATGGCGGTGGATGGCGATACTGCCCAGATTGGCCCCGAGCTGGCCGGCGCCTTCGAGATTCCCTGTGTAACCGATGTGAGCTGCGTGCAGAGCACGGGCTTTACGACGTGCGGCTCGCTGGCGCTTGTCCACGGCTGTGACGCCGGCGAGGAGACGGTCTATCTGGAGATGCCGTGCGCGATGACGACCGCCAAGGAGATTGGCCAGCTGCGCATGCCGAGCATCGCCGGCATTCGCGCGGCCGAAGATGCGGATGTGCGGGTGGTCTGTGCTGCCGATGTACATGCCGACCCTTCGCGTTGCGGCCTTACCGGATCGCCGACGCAGGTCGTGCGCTCGTTTGTGCCCGACCGCGACCAAACGTGTGAGGCCATCGAGGGCACGCCGGTCGAGCAGGCGGCAAAGCTTGCCAAGATTATCGAGGGGATGGCATAGATGAGCGGACTGATAATCGATAGCGAGGCATGTGTTGGCTGTGGCCGCTGCGTTCGCGCCTGTGCCTCGGGTGGCATTGTGGTGGAGGGCGAGCGCCCCAACCGCTGCGCCCATGTGACCGACGGCTGTATCTTGTGCGGCGGGTGCGTCGACGCTTGCCCCGTCAATGCCATTTCAATCGAGCGCAACGAGGCCGCCGGCGCGGTTGACCTCAATGCGTATCGAGACATATGGGTATTCGTGCAGACCGACGAGCGCGATGTCGTGGCTCCGGTGGCCTACGAGCTCATGGGTAAGGGGCGCGAGCTTGCCGATGCCCGCGGTTGCCGTCTGGTGGCATTGGTCGGCATGGGCCCCGAGGGCTCGCTTAAGGACCTGGAGCATCTGGTCTGCGCCGGCGCCGACGAGGTCGTGGTCTGCCGCGACGAGCGACTGCGCCAAAACGATGCGGAGGTCTATGCTCGCTTGATTTGCGATTTGGTGGCCGAGCACAGGCCCGAGGCCATTCTGTACGGCGCGACCGCTTTTGGCCGTGAGCTGGCGCCAGGTGTGGCCGTTCGCTTGCAGACGGGCCTGACGGCCGACTGCACGGTGCTTTCGATGGATACGGAGACGGGTCTGCTGCAGCAGACACGCCCGGCGTTTGGCGGCAACTTGATGGCCACCATTATCTGCCCCAATCATCGTCCCCAGATGGCAACGGTGCGTCCCGGCATCTTTGGGGCGCCCGAGTTTGATTACAGCCGTTCTGGCACGATTACCCAAGTATCGCTGGCGGATGATGTTAAGGCCCGCGTCGAGATCTCGATTCCCGCCGAGGAGTGGGGGCAGCAGGCATCAATTGCCGATGCCGAGCGCCTGGTCGTGGTGGGCCGCGGTATTGGCTCCAAGAAGAATCTGCCTCTGATGCGAAAACTCGCCGATGCGCTGGGTGCCGAGCTTGGTTGCACGCGTCCCGTCGTGGAGGCGGGTTGGCTGGAGTACCGCCACCAGATCGGCCAGACCGGCGTGTCGGTTTCGCCTAAGCTTCTCGTGAGCATTGGCGTTTCGGGTGCTATCCAGCACCTAGCCGGCATCGGCGGCGCGGAGTGCATCATCGCCGTCAACGAGGACCCGGATGCTCCCATCTTTGGCGCTGCGCAGTACAAAGTCGTCGGCGACGCCGTCGAAGTCGTCGAAGAGCTTCTGGCCCAGCTCGGGCGCTAGGCGCCGGCCAGCCAGGCTCGTATCTCTTTCTTTAGGCGTTCCCAGGTCGCTTGCGTGGCGGGATCGGTAAAGGGGCGCACAATGCCAAAGGGTACGTCGAGCAGGCGGTAGATATCGCCCTGCTCGCGCGCCAGCGCGCGGCTTGCCGGATAGACGAGCTCAAACATAAAGCAGATAAGCCCCACCAAGTAGTCCGCGGGCTCATCGCGCTCATCGCGCGTGACGCAGCGGTGCTCGTCAAAGGCGGCCAGCGTTGGTACCGAGAAGTTTCACCGACGGCATGCCGTTCGATGGTTCCTCCATGGAAGGCTTCCAGGCCATCATTCACTTTGAGGATGGTGTCGACGGTACTGTCGGCGATGGTGCGCATGATGTCGATCTTGTCGCCATCGCGCACAATATCGCAGAAGCGCCGCGTGCGCTCGTCGAGCTGCGCGGGCAGACGGAAATCGCTGTGATAGGCAATGCTCGCTCGAATGAGTTCGTCTTCTACCGGATCGTCGATAAAGTCGCGGATACTTGTTACCGCGGGCGCATCTGCAGGTGTTTCGCCAAAGAGGACCTCGACGCCCAACGCCGCATGGCTCACGCTTTCGGCATCATTAAACGTATCCCAGCGTCGCAGCTGCTCAAAGCGGCCCATATCGTGCAACAGCCCACAAAGCCACGCCAGGTCAATGTCCTGCGGTGACCAGCCCTGTTCGCGTGCCACGGCATCGCATGCCTCGGCAACGTGGTACGTATGCTCGATTTTGAGCGCGATACGCGGATTGGCGGCATCGTAGGCATCGGTGTAGGTCTTGAAGGCCGCGGCAGCCCGCGTTCGATCGATAGCTGTCATAATGACTTCCTAAAAAGTTGTGTCTTTCTGTGTCTTTCGATCCGGGGGCAATTGTAGGTGAACTCGGTTACCATCGGGCGATGATTCTGCCGCGTCGTTGAATGCGGCTCGGAAATCTTGTCGGGACGAGGAATGCTATGGTGCTCAAAATCGTTAAAACCGTCTGGCCGGTGATGCTTACCTATGTTGCGATAGCCGCGCCGTGCGGAATGATTATGGCGCAGACGGGAATGGAACCCTGGATGGTTTTTGCCCTGAGCAGCACGTTCGTGACGGGCAGCGGGCAGTTTATGATCTGCAATCTGTGGCTGGCAGGTGTGCCTGCAGCATCGATCGTCGCGAGCGTCGCCGCAATCTCCTCGCGCTTTGCGCTTTACTCGGCATCGATCGCACCGCATTTGAGGGGCGCTTCGAAGCGTCAGACGCTGGCTGTTGCCGCGACACTTACCGAGGAGGCATACGGCATTTCGCTTGCCAAGTTGGTTAAAGGGGAGGATTGGGGTCCGCTCGAGTCCTTTGTGCTCAACGTGATCCTCATCGCAACATGGGGCGTTTCGTGTACGACGGGCGCCATCGTCGGCGCCGTTGTCGATGTTCCCACCGCTATTGCGGGTTTTGTCTGCACATCGCTCTTTATCTGCCTGCTCTTTTCGCAGAGGTTGTCGCGCGGCAATGTCGTAGCTGCCAGTTTGGCTGCGGTGTCCGTCGCCATATGCAAGTTCTTGGGGTGGACGAATATCGCCGTGCCGGCAAGCGTGCTCGTCGGCGTTGTCGCGGCGCTCGCGTGCGATGCTCTCGCCGAAGGAAGGGGTGCTCGCGATGCCCGTGAATGAGTTTTTGGTCCTGTGGCTGTCGTCGTGGGCGGCCATCGCATTTTTCCGCATTGCCCCGGCGTTCGCCTTGCGCGGGAGAACGCTGTCGCCCCGCGTTACCGAGGCCTTGGGTTATATTCCGCCCGCCGCCTTCGCGGCACTGGTTGCTAACGATTTGATAAGCCCTGGCGCTTTTGACGCCGGCTTGTGGCAGGGCTTGATTCCCTGGATCGCGGCTGCCGGCGTCGTGGCGGTGGCAATCAAGACAAAGTCGATGCTATGGTGCTGTGTCTCGGGCATCGTGCTCTATATCGTTTTGAGCCTCGTATAAGAGCAGGATGCGTTATCGTCCCGGCCTAACGAATCCAATTTCCCACCGAGGCGGTCTGCTTCTTCTGATACCATGGTCAAACTTTACTGTAGTAAAGCATGACGTGGGCTTTTGTTCCGCGTCAGCGGAAATGGGGGTTTCATGGCACAGGAAGCGAACGCCAACGAGCAAAAGAAATTCAAAGTACCGCGCATTCCGGGTGACATCATGATCTACCCGATGATCGTCGGCCTTTTGCTCAATACCTTCTGCCCGCAGGTTTTCGAGATCGGCGGCTTCTTTACGGCTGCCTGCCGCGGCGGCTCCAACACCATCGTTGCCGCGATCTTGCTGTTTGTGGGCGCCGGCATCAGCTTTAAGTCCACGCCGGGTGCTATCAAGACCGGCATCGTCGTGCTGATTCCTAAGCTTGCGGTGGCAGCCGCGCTGGGTCTGGGCGTTGCGTATTTCTTTAACGACAACCTTTTGGGCCTGAGCTCGGTTTCCATCATCGGCGGCATTACGTTTTGCAACATGGCGCTCTACACGGGTATCATGGGCGAGTTCGGCGACGAATCCGAGCAGGGCGCCGTGGGTATCCTTTTCTTTACGGCCGGCCCCGCCGTCACCATGATCATCCTGGGCGTTTCGGGTCTCGCCAACATCCCTGTCGGTACCATCATCGGCTCCATTTTGCCGCTCGTTATCGGCATGGTTCTGGGCAACCTCTTCCCGTTCATCAAGAACCTGCTGGTTCCCGGCGCCAATCCTGCGATCGCCGCCATCGGATTTCAGCTTGGTGCGTCCATGAGCCTGTCGAGCTTTATCACCGGCGGTATTTCCGGCATCTTGCTGGGCCTTTTCACGCTGTTTGTCGTCGGCCCTATCACCTTTGCGTTCGAGCGCCTGTGCGGCGGCAATGGCAAGGCAGCCGTGGCTTGCTCTACTATTGCTGGCACGGCCATGACCACACCGGTTGCTCTCGCCGAAGTCGCACCGCGCTACGCCGAACTTGCGCCCACTGCGTACGCCCAGATCGCCACCGCCGTTATCATCACGGCGATCATGGCTCCGATTCTGACCGGCTGGGTCGACAAGAAGTTCTGTCAGGGTAAGGAAGACCTGTCGCCTGCTGGCGTCGAGGCCATCGAGGAGGCTGTCGCAACCGATATCGACGGTGAGTAACGTCCGTTACCGATAATTGATTCCGGCGTGCAACTCGCGCCGTTTGAGCGCCCGAACGAGAGCTGTCTTGCAGTGACGTTCGGGCGCTCTGCTATTATTCCCCTTACCCCTGCGGGTAGGGGTGTTTGTTGCCCAGATTCGAATTGGCCGATTCAGACCACTTGGATATTGAGGGGATGGCGGTTAGTGGTTAAGGCACTCAAGATTGAGATATTCGTGCTATGCATGATTGTTCTTATCGGGCTCGCCGTGCGAAGTCGTCGCTCCTTGTTCTCGAGCACCCAGCAGCTATTGTTTAGCATGCTTGGCTACACCTCTGCCGCGTACATATTATTCGATATGATCTGGACGCTTTCGGACGGTGTGGACGGCACGTTGGGCATTGCTGCCAACTGGATTTCTAACGCGGTTTCGTTTTCGCTCTTTGCCGTCGCGTGTCTCATTTGGTTTATCTATTCCGAGACGGTGCAGGGTTCTCGCCTTTTGACCTCGCGCTATAGGGTGGTGCTTGTAGCGTTGCCTACGGCTCTGGTGGTCGTGCTGGCGTTTACCAGTTACTGGACGCACGCCCTGTTCTATATCGATTCGCAGGGTGTGTATCGTCGCGGCTTTGCCTATATGATCCAGCCCATCGTCAGCTACTGTTACGTCATTCATACGTCCCTGCATGCGTTTGTGCAATCTCGCAGGGTCGAGAGTCTGCAGACGAAGGCCATCTATCGAACCTTGGCATTTTTCGCCATTCCGGCCCTGGTGGGCGGTACCTTTCAGGTCGTATACTCGGTGCCCGGCCTTTGTGTCGGCATAATGATTAGCATGTTGCTGCTCTATATCATCTACCAGGAGCAGCTCATCTCGACCGACCCGTTGACTGGCCTCAACAATCGCAACCGTTTTGAGACCTATATGCTGTCGCTCTTCTCAAATGTTGATCAGGCCGAAGATGTATATCTGCTTATGATGGACGCTGACGGCTTTAAGCAGATTAACGATCGCTATGGACATGTTGAGGGCGACCATGCGCTTCAGGTCATCTCCGCTGCGCTCAAAGAAGTCTGCTCGGCGTCTAGTGGCTTTATCGCACGTTATGGCGGCGATGAGTTCGTGGCGCTTCAAAAGGCGACGGCGGAGCAGGATATCATGCATCTGTGCACGACAATCAACGACGAGCTCGCGCGCGCCGAGGTTCCGTATCTGTTGCGGATGTCCATCGGCTACGCACGTGTTGGTGATGGCGTTGATACCTGGCAAGACTTGCTTCGCACTGCCGACGCGGAGCTCTACCGCGTCAAGGCCGAGAAAAAGAAAGCCGGCGTCCAGATTCGCTAGAAAAAAGGGGCGCACGACCGTTGTGATAGTCGTGCGCCCCTTTTGCGTTTGCAGGGGCCTCTGGCCATAATGCCCAGGCGCGTTGCGGCAAGACGGGCGTCTGCCGCCGCGACTCGGTACGAAATCTACGAGAACCAGTGCACCCCATTAAGCTAAAGTGTGCGAACACCCTCCCTAAAAAGGTGAGCTCGCTAGGCCTTTTTGGGCCTGTTGACGATGATGATGCCGCTGCAGACCAAGAGCAGGGCAACAAGTACGGTAACGGGGCTCGTGCCAGCGCCCTCGCCGAGCAGCAGTGCGCTCAACAGCACGCCAAAGACCGGGTTCATAAAGCCAAAGACCGACACGCGGCTGACGGGGTTGACGGCGAGCAGGCGGGACCACAGCGAGTACGCGACGGCGGAAATGAGTGCCATATAAATGATGAGCGCGATGGCGGGGGCGATTTCGGTGGGGGACAACGTGCCGCCCATCAAAAACCCGATGGCGGTAAGGACCACGCCACCGACTAAAAACTGCCAGCCGGCGAGCAAGACGCCGTCATGCTCGCGCGAGAAGATGCCAATGAGGCAGGTCGACAGGGCGCCCGCAACAGTGGAAGCCAAGATAAATCCCTCGCCGTCGAGCGTAAAGCCAAAGGTGCCATCCGCGCCCGAAAGGTTGACGAGCGCGACGCCGGCAAAGCCCAGCACACAGCCAAGCACCTTGGGCGTATTGAGCCTCTCGGTGTGAAATGCCAAGGCGGCAAAGAGGATTGCGAGGAAGTTGGCGCTGGCCTCGATGATGGAACTCGACATGGCGCTGGCGCGCGAGAGTCCTAGGTAGAAAAAGAAGTACTGC
>CABSBA010000055.1 GCA_902475825.1 uncultured Collinsella sp.
TTACCGACTTCTTACCGGAAGCGACGTCATCGCCCATCTCGTCGGCAAAGGCGCGAAGCAGCTCGCGCTGCTTGTTGGAGAGATTGGTGGGGACGACCACGCGCAGCTGCACGACCAGGCGGCCACGCGAACCGCCACCGCCGATACGCGGCATGCCGTAATTGTTGGCGCTCACGGTGTCACCGTACTGTGTGCCGGCGGGGACGCACAGCTTGACGACCTCGTCAGGCATAATGCCCTCGACCTCAATCTCGCAGCCGAGCGCAGCCTGTGCAATCGAGATATCGCTCACGAGGTAGAGGTCGTCACCGTTACGCTTAAAACGCTCGTGGTCGGCGACACGCACGTTGACGATCAGGTCGCCCGAGGGCTCGCCACGAAGGCCAGCCTCGCCAAAGCCGCTCACGCGCAGCTGGCGACCGGTCGAAACGCCGGCGGGGATATCGATGTCGATCTTTTCGTGCGAAGGCGTGCGGCCCTGACCGTCACAGGTCTCGCAGGGATGGTCGATGACCGTGCCCTCGCCGTGGCAGTCGGGGCAAGGCGAAGAGGACTGAACCTGGCCCAGGAACGAACGCTGGACCGTCGTAACATAGCCCGTACCGTGGCAGCGGCTGCACTGCTTTTCCTGTGCACCCTCGGCCCTACCGGTGCCGTTGCAATCCTCGCAGGGAGCAAGGCGGTCATAGCTGATCGTCTTTTTGCAACCGAGTGCCGCCTCCTCAAGGGTCACCGAAAGGGAGATGGCCATATCGCGGCCGCGACGACGCTCACGGCGATTTCGGGCGCCACCGCCGGCACCGCCGCCAAAGAACGACGAGAACAAGTCGTCCATGCCCATGCCACCAAAGATATCGTTGATATCGACGTAGCCCGAACCACCAGGGCCGTCGGCAGTGCCGTAACGGTCGTAGTTAGCACGCTTCTGCTCGTCGGAAAGAACGGAATAAGCCTCGTTGAGCTCTTTGAACTTGGCCTCGGCCTCGGGGTCGTCCGAAACGTCCGGGTGTACGGTACGGGCCTTCTTTAGAAACGCGCGCTTAATCGTCCGCGCGTCGGCATCCTTGTCGACGCCAAGTACCTCGTAGTAATCCCTATTTTCCGACACGACCGAATCCTTCCGACTTTCATTATTGTCACAGTGCGTCCTATACCCAAGCTGGGACGGCCGCAAACAGAGGGCTAGATGTTATTGCATTCCGTAAGGCGAAAGCATGGCACGCTGCGAGCAGCTCGCAAACCAAACCGACACGAGCGCAAACATAAATCCGTTGGCAAAACCGTTGGCAAACTGCATCGCGCCGCGCTTCCACCACAGCAGGCTGCGATGCAGTACGCCGTCCGAGAGCACCATGAACAGGCCCATGGCAAACGGAATAAAGCACATCACGGCAAAGGCCGAGAACACGCCCGAGATGGCCGACAGCACCAAAAACGGCGCCACAATGCCCATCAGGTAAAAACCGGTACGGGCCTTGCCTTCCAGGCGCTCAGCCTCAACATGGGCGCGGCCGACCAGATCGCCACCCGAGGCACCGTTGGTTCCGGCGTGACCCATGCCGCTAATGCGGACCTCGTCGCCATCGTGTGTGCCGGCAGGAAACTCAATCGTCTGCTCGGAGGTCACACGGACACGGCCGCTGCCGCCACAATCGGGGCAGGGGTCGGCGACGACCTTACCGGAACCGCCGCACTCGGGGCAGACCGACTGGAACGTGCCGGCACCGAACAGGAAGGACAGGTCGACATCGATGTGGCCGCGACCGCCGCAGCTTGGGCAGGTATGTGCATGCTCGGACGAAACAGATCCCGAGCCTCCACAGTGACCACAGGTATCGAAGCGCGTATAGCGGACGGTCTTGTGGGCACCGCCCTTGGCCTCCTTGGCGTCGAGCTTGATATCGACGACCACGTTGGCGCCGTTCTCGGGATTATAGGCAGCCTGCCCGCGACGCGGCTGGCCCCAGGCGCCACCAAAGGGAAAGCCGCCCTCAAAGGGATTGCCATAGCCTGCGCTCCCGGCGTAGCCGCCGCCATAGGGCGAAGCCGTAGGAGCGCCGGCGAAGGGGTTGCCCGAGCGCATGGCGTCGTAGCGCGCACGCTTCTGCTCGTCCGAAAGCACGGCGTAGGCCTCGGAAACCTCTTTAAACTTTTCCTCGGCATCAGGTTCTTTGTTGACGTCCGGATGGAGCTTGCGGGCCTTTTGCTGGAAGGCCTTCTGTATATCACGCGAGGTGGCGTCCTTGGAGACACCCAAAATCTCGTAGTAATCTTTTTCATTCATCGTCGCCATGCGCGGCAACCTCCTGCTCACAGCAGCGTATATATTGCGGTAATTCTACCCGAGCGGCCTAGGCTAGACCCCAAAACAGCTCGAACAGCACATTTCCATCGAGCCAGCCCAAGTGGGTGGGCGCTAAACGAGCACGGACGCGACCTGCGATAACGTCTTTCGAGGCGACGCACCCCACATGCCCCTCGACATGGTCGGGCACCCAAGTGGCAAGGCCCAACTCGAGCGCACGGTCACAGGCCGCCGCCAGCTCGTCTGCAGCGATCACGCTTGCCGAGCGAACCAACAGATCGGAACCAATGCCACGCGTCATGCGGCAGGCAAGCATCAAATCCTCGGCTGCAGCCTCACGCTGCGACAGATACTCGGCATCAAACGTCGTCGCGGCATCGTCGCGTTGCACCAAGCGCACGCGATACGCATCGCCGCGAGCGGGCACGTCGGGAAACAGCCCAGCCAGGCGATCGAAATCCTCGGCGTCGAGCATACCGGCGGCAGAGCGGCCCAAGCCCAGATAGTCCTGTCCGGTCCAATAGGCAATGTTGTGGGCGCACTCATGGCCGTCGAGCGCGTAGCTTGCCACCTCATACGGGTGATATCCGGCCGCACCCAGGCACTCACGCGCCGCATCCATGCATGCAGCCTGAAAATCCTCGTCGGGCTCGAGCGACTCGTCGCGACACGCCATGCGGTAGAGCGGCGTGCCCTCCTCGAGCGTGAGCGGGTACACCGACACATGATGCGGCGCCGCCGCCAGCACGCCATCGAGCGTGCGCCGCCAGCTTACGGCGGTCTGCCCGGGAAGGCCGCACATGAGGTCGCAGGACACATCGAGCCCAGCGTCCTTAACCGTCGTGATGGCAGCGAGCGCCCGATCGGCATCGTGAATGCGACCGATGGCGGTAAGTTCGGCGTTATCGAGCGTTTGCACGCCCAGAGAGACGCGTGTGACACCAACCTCGGCAAGCGCAGTGGCAAGCTCGGCGGTCAGCGACTCAGGATTGGCCTCGCAGGTAAACTCAACGGGCTTGCACCACGCAGAGATACGCCGGGCAAGTTCTACCAGACGCTCCCCCGCCAGCGACGGCGTGCCGCCGCCAACATAGACGGTGTGGATCTGTGCAAGCGCGCCTGCGTCGCCAAAGGCATCGAGGCGCGCATACAGCTGCCCAAAATAAGTATCGAGCGCAGCGCTCAGGTCGCACGGAGCAATACTGCGCGAGTCAAAGTCGCAGTACCGGCACTTTTGGGCGCAAAACGGCACATGCACGTACAGCGCGGTAACGGCCACCGTTAGGCCTCCGGCGGAAGAGCGGGCACCGACTCGCCGGCGGCAAGTGCGGCCTCGCAGGCCACCACATCGCGCTCGATATCATCGACCAATGCCATGAACTCCTCGTATTTGGAGCAACGCACCACCTGGGCGCGCCAGGCCGCAGCATGGGGCATGCCCTTTAGATACCAGCTCGCGTACGTACGTGCACGCGACATGAGCGGCAACAGCTCGTGCGTGAGCGTCAGGTGCTCGCGCAGGGCATCCAGGCGCTCGACGGAGCTGCGCACCGGCACCGGTATGCCATCGAGCGCAAGGGCGCGGGCATCGCCGAACACCCAGGGGTTGCCATAGATACCGCGCGCGATGAACACCGCACTGGCACCCGAGCTTTGCAGATGCTCCGCCGCGTCCTCGGCCGAGAACACATCACCCGAACCAATCACGGGAATCTCGACGGCGTCGGCCACCTCATCGACGACCGACCAATCGGCCTGGCCCGTATAGAGCTGCGTGGCACAGCGACCATGTACCGCCACCGCAGCTGCCCCTGCACCCTCGAGCATCTGGGCAAATGTCGCGGCATTGCGATCCTCGGCATAAAAGCCTTTGCGAATCTTAACGGTCACGGGCACGTGCGCCGCGCCCACCGCCGCCTCGACGATCTGCTCGGCCAGCTCGGGCGTGCGCATGAGCGCCGAGCCCTCGCCCTTGGTAACGACTTTGCGAGCGGGGCATGCCATATTGATATCGATCAGCGACAGGCGATCGCCCACACGCTCCTCGACGGCAGCGACAGCGCTCGCAAACTGATCGGGCTTGGAGCCAAAGAGCTGCACGCAGATCTGCTGTTCCTCATCGGCCGGCAGCACCAGGCGCCACGTCTTATTGCTGGCATAGGCAAGGCCCGCCACGCTCACCATCTCGCTATAGGCAAGGCGGGCACCGCGGCGGCGACACATGATGCGATAGGCGGGGTCGGTTACGCCCGCCATGGGAGCCATAAGGAACGGCTGCTCGGCATAGGCACCCAGCAGCCGCTTGCTGTATTCAGAAAGCGCCATGGGCCTACTCGTCCACCTTGAGGATCGCCATAAAGGCCTCCTGCGGAACCTCGACCGAGCCGATGGCCTTCATGCGCTTCTTGCCCTCTTTCTGCTTCTCGAGCAGTTTGCGCTTTCGCGAGATATCGCCGCCATAGCACTTAGCAAGAACGTCCTTGCGACGCGCTTTGACGGTGGAACGGGCGATAATCTTGTTGCCGATGGCACCCTGAATAGGCACCTCGAACAGCTGGCGCGGAATGATTTCCTTGAGCTTGTCGCACAGACCGCGAGCCAGGCCATAGGCCTTGTCCTTGTGCACGATAAACGAAAGCGCGTCCACCTCGTCGCCCGAAAGCAAAATATCGAGCTTAACGAGCTCGGAGGGACGGTACTCGTTGAACTCGTAGTCGAGCGAGGCATAGCCCTTGGTACGGCTCTTGAGCTGGTCAAAGAAGTCCAAGATGAGCTCAGCGAGCGGCATATCAAAGCGCATCTCGACCGATTTGCTCGTCAGGTGGATCATATCGGTCGTGACGCCACGGTGCTCGATAGCGAGCTGCATGACGGCACCCGTATACTCGGGCGGGCAGATAATCTTGGCCTTGAGGTAAGGCTCCTCGATGCGCTCGATGCGCGTGGCCTCGGGCAGATCCTGCGGGCTGCGGACATCGATCATCTCGCCATCGGTCTTGTACACGTGATAGTCGACCGAGGGGCTCGTGGCAATGAGGTCCAGATTGAACTCGCGCTCCAGGCGCTCCTTGACGACCTCCATATGCAGCAGGCCCAAGAAGCCAACGCGGAAACCAAAGCCGAGCGCCACCGAGGTCTCGGGCTCCCACACCAACGACGGGTCGTTGACATGCAACTTATCGAGAGCGTCGCGCAGATTCTCGTAATCCTTGTTGTCGATCGGGAACAGGCCCGTGTAGACCATGGGCTTGGCCTCGCGGTAACCGGGAAGCGGCTCGGGGCAGGGATTCGACGCCCACGTGAGGGTATCGCCCACGCGCACGGCCTCGGGATCCTTCAGACCCGTGACCACGTAGCCCACCTCGCCAACCGTCAGTGCGTCGACCGGTGTCTCGGCGGGACGCTTAACGCCCACGCCGTCGACCAAAAAGTCGCCCTCGGCCTGCATCATGCGCAGGGTATCGCCCTTTTTAATGGAGCCGTCAAAGACGCGGACCGTGGCAACGACGCCGCGGTACTCATCGAAATACGAATCCAGGATAAGCGCCTTGAGCGGCGCGTTCGCATCGCCCTTGGGAGGCGAGATCAAAAAGACGATGGACTCCAGCAGGTCGTGGATGCCCTCGCCGGTCTTGCCCGATACACATACGGCATCGTCGGCAGGAATCGCCAGGTCATCCTCGATCTCGGTCTTGACCTCGTCGGGGTGTGCCGACGGCAGGTCGATCTTGTTGATGGCGGGCACGATATCCAGGTTGGCGTTCATAGCGAGCGTCGCGTTGGAGACGGTCTGCGCCTCGACGCCCTGCGTGGCGTCGACGACGAGCACCGCGCCCTCGCAGGCAGCCAGCGAACGCGAAACCTCATAGGTAAAGTCCACGTGGCCCGGCGTATCGATCAGGTTGAACTGATACGTCTCGCCATCGTCGGCGTCATAGGAAACGCGAACGGCATTGGACTTGATCGTGATGCCGCGCTCGCGCTCGATATCCATGGTATCGAGCAGCTGCGACTCCATATCGCGCTCGTCGACGGTATGGGTAAGCTCGAGGATACGGTCACTGATCGTGGACTTGCCATGGTCGATGTGCGCAACGATCGAGAAGTTGCGGATGTGGGAAATGTCAATTGAAGTATTCATGCGGACTATCTTACCCGAGCGGTACAAAAAATGGAGCCTGTTCCATAAAACAGGCTCCATTTATGCGCGTAATCTGTGTGGTGTGAAATTTACAACTTAGGCGTTGATGCTGTTCACGAGCTTGGCAAGACCGGACTTGCGGTTGGAAGCCTGGTTCTTGTGGATGACATGCTTGGCGGCAGCCATGTCGAGACGCTTGGTAACGGTCTTGAGGGCAGCCTGGGCCTTCTCGGCGTCGCCCTCGGCGACGGCGGACTGGACGTGCTTGGTCAGCGTCTTGAGCTCGGACTTGACAGCCTTGTTACGCATGCGAGCTGCCTCATTGGTGCGGATACGCTTCTTCTGAGACTTGATGTTTGCCACTTCTGGAGTTCCTTTCGAGTTCCTTGCAAAAAATGTATGACACCTCTGAGACACGGTGAGGTCATGCAAGCGCCTACTATAGCACGCTCCCCCTCAAAGGGATAGAACGAATTTGTCAAATAGGCAGGTATCATCACGATTTTCTCAAGATGTTCGTAATCCAGAGCAAAAGCGCGGTCTGAGAATCGGCCGAACCCTTGAGCGCGAACTCCACATCGACGGCACCCTCGAGCGCGGCAACGAGCTCGGTCATCGAAAAACGACGTGCCCAGGTAAGGTGATTTTTGACCTGCCAGGCCTGAAGCTTGAGCGTCGCGGCCAGCTCACGACCCTGTCCACGCGCATCGAGTGCCTTGGCGACGATAAGCTCGCGAATGCGCCCGCACAGCAGCGTGTAGGTCCACACATAGCTCTTGGCGGGCAGTAGATTGAAGAGCTCAAGCGAGCGGCGCATGTCACGGGCCGAGACCGCATTGAGAAAGTCCCAGGGCTGAACTTCGGCCGTGCGCACGATCCAGCGCTCTACATCGGCAAGCTCAATTTGTGGCGCCTCGACCATCTGGGCAAGCTTGGCCAAGTCGTTATCGAGCATACGAGTGTTCTCGCCCGAGCGCGAAACGAGCTCCTCGGCGGCGGCCGTAGAGATGGACTTTCCGTGCTGCGTCGCCATCTGCTGCACGCGGCGCGGGAGCTCCCAGCGCTTGGTGCCCGAACAGTCGATCACGGCCTTCTTGTCAATCTTGGCGATTGCCTTATACAGGCGCGTATTCTTGGCAAGTGAGTCGGCAATAATGAGACAGACCGTCGTGGGGCTGGGACTTGCGAGGTACTCGACAAGCGGTTCCGAGACCGCCTTGGCAAGCTTGGAGCAGCCGTCGAGGATCACCAGGCGAAACTCGCTGCCCATGGGAAAGGTATTGAGCGAGCCGATGATCGACTCGATATCGGGATCTTTCGTCATGTCGCGTTCATCGAGGTTGAACTCAACCATACCCGACTTTTCCAAGCGAGCTTTCATACGCGAGACGGCGTGGTCGCGCTTGACCCCATCGCTACCGACGATCAGATATGCCGGCAGCAGACCGGTTTCGGACATTGCGCTCCCCTCTCGCAGGCTCTCATGTTTGTACCGTGCCATTTTAGCCCAGGGGTTGGTCCCGCGCCAACGACGGCATCACGGTCGCTGGCATCGCATGGCAAAGCCCTTCGCGGTCGGCGTGACGGTAATGTCGCCGTGTTCGATGGTGCATGCGAACGCACCACCCGCTTCCTTAACTGCATCGATGCAGGCATCCGACGGATGGCCGTAACGATTCCCCTCGCCGGCGCTCGCGATAGAGAACTCGGGCTTAAGCGTGCCCAGCAGGTCTGTGTCGACGGAAACTTTTGAGCCATGATGCCCCAGCTTGAGCACATCGATATCTCCCACCTCCTGTACAAACTCGCGCTCCTGATCGAGCTCGGCATCACCAGTAAGGAGCACGCGCAGGCTCTTGCCTTCCTGAGCGTAGGAGAGCAGCAAAACAAGAGAGTCCTCATTGCCCTCGCCATCCACCGTGTCAAACGGCCACATCACACGAGCCCGAAATGCGCCGATATCGACCGTGTCTCCGCGAGCCACCTGCCGATACGTTACACCCGGGCGATTCAGGACCTCAGTAGGCGCGCCGTCAAGTGCATCGGCCGCGACTGCAATGGTTCCAACCGAAAAACGATCGAGTACGTCGGGAAGACCGCCCCAATGGTCTTCGTCCCAATGCGTCACGAAGACGGCGTCGATATGGTGGACGTTATTGCGAACCAACGCCGACACCACGCGGTCATCGAGCCCACAGTCGACGAGTGCCACGGCGCCACCCTGACGAACCAGAATCGCATCGGCCTGGCCAACATCGAGGACCGTTACCGAAGGCGGCGCACATCGATCCCAATAGACCACGGGCCAGGAACATCGTCGACAGGGT